>NZ_CP036536.1:37500-207500 GCF_005222225.1 Salinimonas lutimaris | reverse complement strand
CACTGAAAGTGCTTTACAACCCGAAGGCCTTCTTCACACACGCGGCATGGCTGGATCAGGGTTGCCCCCATTGTCCAATATTCCCCACTGCTGCCTCCCGTAGGAGTCTGGGCCGTGTCTCAGTCCCAGTGTGGCTGATCTTCCTCTCAGAACAGCTAGAGATCGTTGCCTTGGTAAGCCTTTACCTTACCAACTAGCTAATCTCACTTGGGCCTCTCTAAGCGCGGGAGCTAAAAGCCCCCTTTGGTTCCGAAGAACATTATGCGGTATTAGCCACCGTTTCCAGTGGTTATCCCCCTCGCCAAGGCAAGTTCCCAAGCATTACTCACCCGTCCGCCGCTCGTCAGCGATGTGCAAGCACATCCTGTTACCGCTCGACTTGCATGTGTTAGGCCTGCCGCCAGCGTTCAATCTGAGCCATGATCAAACTCTTCAATTAAAATCGAAAAACTATATATGAATCGTCGGTTGACACTCTTAACGAGTGCCCACACAGATTGTCTTGTTATACATTGTTAAAGAACATTGGCGTTGCCTGTCTCAGGCTTCGCCTGCTTCGTTTCTCCCCGAAGCGGGATGCGCATTCTACGCTTTTTGTTGTCAGCGTCAACACTTTTTTGAAATTAATTTCTACAAAATGTTGGGCTTTCACTTAATGGCAAAAAAGGGCCATCCTTTCGGATAGCCCTTCTCTGTCAAATAGGAGTCTGGCGGTGTGCTACTCTCACATGGGGAAACCCCACACTACCATCGCCGCTAATACGTTTCACTTCTGAGTTCGGAATGGGATCAGGTGGGACCGTATCGCTATGGCCGCCAGACAAAAACTGGTGGTTACCGATGTGTCATCGATAACATACAATCTGGAAAAAACTGATATTCAATCAAAACTGAGTAACACTACTCTATATGCTTAGCTTGTCACTACAACCTTCACAGCCTGCGGCCGCTTTGGGTTGTATGGTTAAGCCTTTCGGGCAATTAGTACAGGTTAGCTTAACGCCTTACAACGCTTCCACACCCTGCCTATCAACGTCGTCGTCTACAACAACCCTTCCAGACCTTAAAGGTCAGGGATGACTCATCTCTGGGCCGGCTTCCCGCTTAGATGCTTTCAGCGGTTATCCGTTCCGAACGTAGCTACCGGGCAATGCGATTGGCATCACAACCCGAACACCAGCGGTTCGTCCACTCCGGTCCTCTCGTACTAGGAGCAGCTCCCATCAATCATCCAACGCCCACACCAGATAGGGACCGAACTGTCTCACGACGTTCTAAACCCAGCTCGCGTACCACTTTAAATGGCGAACAGCCATACCCTTGGGACCGACTTCAGCCCCAGGATGTGATGAGCCGACATCGAGGTGCCAAACACCGCCGTCGATATGAACTCTTGGGCGGTATCAGCCTGTTATCCCCGGAGTACCTTTTATCCGTTGAGCGATGGCCCTTCCATACAGAACCACCGGATCACTATGACCTACTTTCGTACCTGCTCGACGTGTCTGTCTCGCAGTTAAGCTAGCTTATGCCATTGCACTAACCTCACGATGTCCGACCGTGATTAGCTAACCTTCGTGCTCCTCCGTTACTATTTGGGAGGAGACCGCCCCAGTCAAACTACCCACCAGACACTGTCCTCATCCCCGATAAAGGGACTAAGTTAGAACATCAAACATACCAGGGTGGTATTTCAAGGTCGGCTCCGTATGAACTGGCGTCCATACTTCAAAGCCTCCCACCTATCCTACACAAGTAGGTTCAATGTTCAGTGCCAAGCTGTAGTAAAGGTTCACGGGGTCTTTCCGTCTAGGTGCGGGTACACAGCATCTTCACTGCGATTTCAATTTCACTGAGTCTCGGGTGGAGACAGCGTGGCCATGGTTACACCATTCGTGCAGGTCGGAACTTACCCGACAAGGAATTTCGCTACCTTAGGACCGTTATAGTTACGGCCGCCGTTTACCGGGGCTTCGATCAAGAACTTCGCTTACGCTAATCCCATCAATTAACCTTCCGGCACCGGGCAGGTGTCACACCCTATACGTCCTCTTTCGAGTTTGCAGAGTGCTGTGTTTTTAATAAACAGTCCCAGCCACCTGGTCACTGCGACCCCCAAAAGCTTACTGCGTAAAGCATTCACCTTCAGGGGCGTACCTTCTCCCGAAGTTACGGTACTATTTTGCCGAGTTCCTTCACCCGAGTTCTCTCAAGCGCCTTAGTATTCTCTACCTGACCACCTGTGTCGGTTTGGGGTACGGTTCATATAATCATAAGTTTAGAAGCTTTTCCTGGAAGCAGGGCATCAACAACTTCACTCCCTTGGGAGCTCGTCTCGTGTCTCGACCTTGAAGAACCGGATTTTCCTGATTCTTCAGCCTACTCACTTTCACCTGGACTACCAACGCCAGGCTTGCTTAGCCTTCTCCGTCCCTCCATCACTGATTATACAAGTACGGGAATATTAACCCGTTTCCCATCGACTACGCATTTCTGCCTCGCCTTAGGGGCCGACTTACCCTGCCCTGATTAGCATGGGACAGGAAACCTTGGTCTTCCGGCGTGCGGGTTTTTCACCCGCATTATCGTTACTCATGTCAGCATTCGCACTTGTGATATGTCCAGCAAACCTTACAGTTCACCTTCATCCACTTACACAACGCTCCCCTACCCAGCAAGTAAACTTGCTGCCGCAGCTTCGGTATATTGCTTAGCCCCGTTACATCTTCCGCGCAGGCCGACTCGACTAGTGAGCTATTACGCTTTCTTTAAAGGGTGGCTGCTTCTAAGCCAACCTCCTAGCTGTCTATGCCTTCCCACATCGTTTCCCACTTAGCAATATTTAGGGACCTTAGCTGGCGGTCTGGGTTGTTTCCCTCTCCACGACGGACGTTAGCACCCGCCGTGTGTCTCCCGGATAGTTCTCATTGGTATTCGGAGTTTGCAAAGGGTTGGTAAGTCGGGATGACCCCCTAGCCTTAACAGTGCTCTACCCCCAATGGAATTCGTCCGAGGCTCTACCTAAATAGATTTCGGGGAGAACCAGCTATCTCCCGGTTTGATTGGCCTTTCACCCCCAGCCACAAGTCATCCCCTGACTTTTCAACGTCAGTGGGTTCGGTCCTCCAGTTGATGTTACTCAACCTTCAACCTGCTCATGGCTAGATCACCGGGTTTCGGGTCTATACCTGGCAACTCAACGCGCAGTTAACACTCGCTTTCGCTACGGCTCCGTTATTCACTTAACCTTGCTACCAAATATAAGTCGCTGACCCATTATACAAAAGGTACGCAGTCACCACACGAAGTGGCTCCCACTGCTTGTACGTATACGGTTTCAGGTTCTATTTCACTCCCCTCACAGGGGTTCTTTTCGCCTTTCCCTCACGGTACTGGTTCACTATCGGTCAGTTAGGAGTATTTAGCCTTGGAGGATGGTCCCCCCATTTTCAGTCAAGATAACACGTGTCCCGACCTACTCGATTTCACATTTAATTCGTCTTCGTGTACGGGGCTGTCACCCGGTATCGCGCCACTTCCCAGAGGCTTCCACTAACTTATAAAATGCTTAAGGGCTGCTCCCCGTTCGCTCGCCGCTACTAGGGGAATCTCGGTTGATTTCTTTTCCTAAGGGTACTTAGATGTTTCAGTTCCCCTCGTTTGCCTCGTTACACTATGTATTCATGTAACGATACCTGTAAACAGGTGGGTTTCCCCATTCGGACATCTGTGGCTCAAATGCATTTTGTCGGCTCACCACAGCTTTTCGCAGACTTACACGTCCTTCATCGCCTCTAACTGCCAAGGCATCCACCGTATACGCTTTGTCACTTAACCATACAACCCAAAACAGCCTTTTGACTTCTGTTTTGTCGGTGACTTAACACCTGTTATATGATGACAAGCTAATCGTGAATATCCTTGTTATCAATCAAATCGATAACAAGTAATTCGAATCAGATAGAGTAGCTTTTGAAAGAACATCTTTCGATATTCTCAGTTACTCAATTTTGATTGATTACTAATATCAGCTTTCCAAATTGTTAAAGAACAAGATTTGCTCTGCGTCTTAAAAAAGACACATAACAAAACAATCTGTGTGAACACTACGCTAAGAATGTCAGTCGATTCTTTTGGTAAGGAGGTGATCCAACCGCAGGTTCCCCTACGGTTACCTTGTTACGACTTCACCCCAGTCATGAAACACAAAGTGGTAATCGTTCTCCCGAAGGTTAAACTAACTACTTCTTTTGCATCCCACTCCCATGGTGTGACGGGCGGTGTGTACAAGGCCCGGGAACGTATTCACCGCAGTATTCTGACCTGCGATTACTAGCGATTCCGACTTCACGGAGTCGAGTTGCAGACTCCGATCCGGACTACGATATTCTTTAAGGGGTCCGCTCCACATCGCTGTCTCGCTTCCCTCTGTAAATACCATTGTAGCACGTGTGTAGCCCTACACGTAAGGGCCATGATGACTTGACGTCGTCCCCACCTTCCTCCGGTTTGTCACCGGCAGTCTCCTTAGAGTGCCCAACTAAATGCTGGCAACTAAGGACAAGGGTTGCGCTCGTTGCGGGACTTAACCCAACATCTCACGACACGAGCTGACGACAGCCATGCAGCACCTGTGTCAGAGTTCCCGAAGGCACCAATCCATCTCTGGAAAGTTCTCTGCATGTCAAGTGTAGGTAAGGTTCTTCGCGTTGCATCGAATTAAACCACATGCTCCACCGCTTGTGCGGGCCCCCGTCAATTCATTTGAGTTTTAACCTTGCGGCCGTACTCCCCAGGCGGTCTACTTATCGCGTTAGCTTCGCTACTCACAACTTAAAGTCGCAAACAGCTAGTAGACAGCGTTTACGGTGTGGACTACCAGGGTATCTAATCCTGTTCGCTACCCACACTTTCGCACATGAGCGTCAGTCTTTGGCCAGGGAGTCGCCTTCGCCACTGATGTTCCTCCAGATATCTACGCATTTCACCGCTACACCTGGAATTCCACTCCCCTCTCCAAGACTCTAGTCTGCCAGTTCTAAATGACCGTCCCAGGTTGAGCCCGGGGCTTTCACATCTAGCTTAACAAACCGCCTGCGTGCGCTTTACGCCCAGTAATTCCGATTAACGCTTGCACCCTCCGTATTACCGCGGCTGCTGGCACGGAGTTAGCCGGTGCTTCTTCTGTGGGTAACGTCAATCCAAGCAGGTATTAACTACTTGGCCTTCCTCCCCACTGAAAGTGCTTTACAACCCGAAGGCCTTCTTCACACACGCGGCATGGCTGGATCAGGGTTGCCCCCATTGTCCAATATTCCCCACTGCTGCCTCCCGTAGGAGTCTGGGCCGTGTCTCAGTCCCAGTGTGGCTGATCTTCCTCTCAGAACAGCTAGAGATCGTTGCCTTGGTAAGCCTTTACCTTACCAACTAGCTAATCTCACTTGGGCCTCTCTAAGCGCGGGAGCCTAAGCCCCCTTTGGTTCCGAAGAACATTATGCGGTATTAGCCACCGTTTCCAGTGGTTATCCCCCTCGCCAAGGCAAGTTCCCAAGCATTACTCACCCGTCCGCCGCTCGTCAGCGATGTGCAAGCACATCCTGTTACCGCTCGACTTGCATGTGTTAGGCCTGCCGCCAGCGTTCAATCTGAGCCATGATCAAACTCTTCAATTAAAATCGAAAAACTATATATGAATCGTCGGTTGACACTCTTAACGAGTGCCCACACAGATTGTCTTGTTATACATTGTTAAAGAACGTTAGCGCTGCCTGTCTCAGGCTTCGCCTGCTTCGTTTCTCCCCGAAGCGGGATGCGCATTCTACGCAATTCGTTTTCAGTGTCAATCACTTTTTGAAATTAATTTATTTCGCAGTGACTGTGAAAACGGCTTACCTGATTTGCCCGAAAGCCTTACCTGATAAGCGCTTCGCCGCTGTTGCCCGTTGGCCTGTCCCGTCGAAGTGATGCGCATAGTACGCTTATTCTGAAATTGATCAAGCACTATTTTGAAGAAAATGACATTTTGATGACTGAATGGTTGCTAACTGTTCGATCCGAACAGTTTTTGAGTAATAACGCCCGTTTTTCGGGGTGGATCTGGCATACAGCATCTATATAAAGTTGGGATCAGGATCCCGATCCCTGCTGTAAAATGTCTTTTATACCGGCTTTACCTACATCCGGCATCCAAAAACAAGAAAATGATGGCCTGCTGTCGCAGGCCATCATTTTATAAAGAAGCTAACTGTACACCTACGGCACCAAGCACCACAGCATTAAGTCGGTTGAACCAACGCCAGAATTTAGGGCGCTCCATCCAACGGGCACATAAAGAGGTTAAACGACTCAAACTGACAAACCAGACCACGGATGCGCAAATAGCGCCGGTGACGAACCACCATTTGTCGGTTTGCCACTGGCTGGCCAGATTTCCCATCAATAACACTGTGTCCAGATAAAAGTGAGGGTTTAGCCAGGTCACCGCGATCGCAGTGAACATTGCCCGCTTAAAGCTGACGGGTGCTTTTGCCATTGCCACAATATTTGCATCATCAGCCATTGATGCGCGTAACTTATTAAAGGCAAACCATAACAGGAATACCACACCTGCCCATTTAGTAACTGATATTAGCAGCGGAAATTCCTGCAATAAAAGACCGAAGCCCATAGCCCCCAGACTGATAGAGATGGCGTCACTGACAATAAACAATGCAACGAACAAACCCACCCACTGCTTTTTAAGCGACTGCTCTATTAAAAAGCTGTTTTGCGCTCCGATTGCGATAATCAGGGTTCCTCCCATTAAGAACCCTGTTGCTGCTGCTAAGATCATATCTGCCTCTGAATGTATAAGATGGCTTGATCTTACTTAGCACTTGGTAATAAATTAAATTAATCATATTAAGGCTCAATTAATTTATTTAATGCTAGATTACCGTGCTCTTCATTGTTTAAGCGAAGTTATTCGATTCGGCAGTTTTGAACGTGGTGCCCAGGCACTGAATCTTACCCAGTCGGCAGTATCACAAAAAATCAAACGTCTGGAGAATAATGTCTCCGGCCCGGTGCTCATCAGAACCAAGCCCCTGAGAGCCACGCCGCTGGGGGAGCAGCTACTGGCACATTTTCAGAAGATCAGTGTGCTGGAAGAACAGCTTTACTCCCGCACCGGGTTAAAAGAAGAGTATGCACCGATCAGTGTTGCTGTAAATAATGATGTATTGGCAACCTGGTTTAGTGATGTGATGTCACGTTTTGCTCTGACTCATCCTAATCCGGTGCATATCTATAATGCTGATCAGTCGCAAACCCGCAGTGTGCTACAGCAAGGCAAAGTCATGGGGTGTATCAGTCAGACCGGAACGCCAGTGGCGGGCGGGCAATCTGTACGACTGGGAACAATGGATTATCAGCTTTATGCCTCTCCGGAGTTCATCCACCGGTATTTTCAAGAAGGGATTAGCGTGGAAGGCGTGTTGCAGGTGCCCGGTTTACTTTATGATGAGTTTGATGTGGCCCTGCTCAGTGATTATCAAAGCGAATGTTTAGGTATTACACCTTATGTTAACCATTGCCACTGGTACCCTTCTTCCCATGGCTTTGTGCGAATGACAACAGCAGGAGTAGCCTGTTCGCTTTTACCGACCTTACAGGTTCGCCATGAAGTCGCAGCCGGACAGCTAGTTGCACTGTTCCCGGATAAGCACTTAAAGGTGCCACTATTCTGGCACTGGTTTGAACTGGAGTCTGATGCCCTGGCCGCATTTACCAGAGCAGTGAAAGTTATCAGCCGGGTGCAGTTAAGTCGTTAGTTACACATACTGCGCAGCCACCCAGGCTGAACTCCAGGCCCACTGGAAATTGTAGCCGCCCAGCCAGCCGGTAACATCAACAACCTCACCGATAAAATACAGGCCTTTTACATCCCGAGCTTCCATGGTTTTGGAGGATAGCGCGTTGGTATCTACCCCGCCCAGCGTCACCTCCGCTGTACGATACCCTTCTGTGCCTGATGGTCTGACTTTCCATGCGTGTAGGGTATCAGCCACATTCGACAGTTGTTTCTCGTTAAGTTGCTTAAGCGGCATGTTATCAAAACTGAGCACCTCGATAAGTGTCTCAGCCAGTCTTTTGGCAAATCGTGTGGCCAGGTAATTTTTGAGTGTCTGATTAGGCTGGTTTTGCCGGGCCTGCTGGATATCTGCATGCAGATCCTCTTCCGGCGACAAATCCAGCTCTACGTCCTGCCCCTCCCAGAAAGACGAAATCTGCAAGATCGCCGGGCCCGACAAGCCCCGGTGAGTAATCAGCATATCTTCAAGAAAGCTGGTGTTAACACATCCTGCTCTGACCTTTTGCGATACGCCCGAGATTTCTGCCAGGGGTGTCTTCAGTTCGGGGGGCAGCGTAAACGGTACCAGGCCGGCCCGGGTCGGCAACACAGCCAGACCAAACTGCTCAGCAATTTTATATCCAAATGGCGTAGCGCCGAGTTTGGGCATACTAAGCCCACCTGTTGCAATGACCAGAGACTCACACTGGTATTGCCCCAGACTGGTGTTAACAATATACCCGTCATCCAGCTTTTCAATAGCGGTGATTTCACAACGGGTTGTGACAGTCACCCCGCCCTTTTTACACTCGCTCATTAACAGACTGACAATGTCGGATGCGCTGTCATCACAAAATAGCTGTCCGAGTGTTTTCTCGTGATACGGAATTCTGTAGTCGTTGACCAGACCAATGAAATCCCATTGGGTATAGCGGCTTAACGCAGATTTGCAAAAATGAGGGTTCTCAGACAGGAAGTTTTCCGGTGCGGCATACATATTGGTGAAATTACACCGGCCGCCGCCAGACATCAGAATTTTGCGGCCTACCTTTTTGGCATGATCCAGCACCTCTACCGAACGGCCTCGCTGGCCGGCCTGCGCAGCACAAAATAATCCGGCTGCACCTGCACCGATAACAATAACATCACGCTGAATCACACTTATACCCCTGACTGATTAGAGGGGCTGATTATACGCATTTGTGGAAGGACAGGAAATGACCGGTGAGGTAATTACCTCACCGAATCACAATTGACTATCAGAATTGCTCGCTCATATAGTTTTGCGACCAGGACAATAACTCAATCCGGTTGCGCGACTGCGTTTTTCTGAAAATACTGTAGATGTGGGTTTTCACCGTGTTCACACTGATGTGAAGCTGATCGGCAATCTCCTGATTCTGCGAGCCCTTAGATACCAGTTCGATGATCGTAATCTCGCGCTTGGTTAGCTTGGGATGCACATCAGGCAATACTTTCGCACGCCCACGAGTTGATGATGCAGAAGACTTACGGGCATACTGGCGCATGCGTCGTAATGCTTCGTTGATTGAACCCCGCTTAAACCACACGTCCATTTTACTCAAACGACGTACGCCTTTAAGCAGTAGCTCCGGAGAATCAGACGCGTAAAACGTGCCCTCTATTCCCGCTATGATCGCTTCGCATTCATCAAGCTCACCCGGCTGAAGATTAAACAAAATCCAACGGGCGTTACCTTCACGCTCGTAAAAATCAGCCAGTTTGTTATTGCTGCTGGCAGCATCATAAAAAACCAGATCCTGGTTAGATGTTACCGGTAGCGCCTGAGCACTGCCAACTTCAGTGACGTCATAGCCACAGGTTTGCAGTAAATTTTTGAATAAAACTACATTTGGATCCTGTTTGGCATCTGAATAACAGGACTGCGAAACAAGAAATACATTGAACTTCTGGCCCTTTGCCATTAGTACAACCCTCCTTGGCCCAGCGAAATAAAGAGAACGTCACTCTATCCTGAATGACTCGAATGCGCACTGGACAACGGTTAAACAATACGTGAAGTAATGCGTGGTCTTCACCGCCTTTTTCTTGTTGTTATAGTTGTAGATACTACCAAACCCAACTTTTGGATACAGCCAAAAAACATTAAATTTCGCTCAACTGCAACAAATGTATGATAAGTAGAAGAAATTTAAATCAGAAAGATAAAAAAAAAGCCTGTATTTACAGGCTGTCGAGCATAGTCTGGGCATCGCTGACCACAAATCGCCCGGGATCCTCGATGTTGATCCGGGTCACTACGCCGTCTTCCACCAACATCGAATAACGTACAGATCGTACGCCACCAAAGTCGCCGGTATCCATATCCAGACCGATGGTTTTCGTAAAGGTTCCGTTACCGTCCGCCAGCATGGTGATCGCTTCAGCATTCTGTGATTTTTTCCAGGCATCCAACACAAACGCATCATTAACCGAGACACACATGATCTCATCAATCCCTTTTTCTTTTAGTTTGTCGGCCAGTACGACATAGCCGGGCAAATGTGCTGCCGAACAGGTTGGTGTAAAGGCACCGGGCACAGCAAATAACACCACTTTTTTGTCTCCGAAAAGGGCATTCGTATGCGGATTGGTCATTTCACCATCCTGCAGGATACCAAAGGACACCTCAGGCAACGGGCTTCCTACACTTATCATCACATTCTCCTTATAATTATCAGGCCAGATAAACATCAAAACGATGTTTTTTGCTGGTTATGGCCATGCTCGCCGGCTGTTCAGCCAGTGTGGGGGCGCTGTTGGGGCGCTTCACCACCACTCGCTTTAATGCCAGTTTTCTGGCCGGAGCTAACAAAGCATCTGCATCGGGATCCTCTCCCAGCAAACTCTGAAAGACTTTCATTTCCTTCTTTACTAAAGCAGATTTTTTGCGATGTGGAAACATAGGATCCAAATAAATCGCATCCGGTCTGGTGGCCGGCCAGTCTGCCAATACCTCAATACTGTTACCGTGGATGAGGGTAAAACGCGTCGCCAGTTCTGGCTCCTGTGCAGCCAGACGGGTCAGGCCATCATCCAGTAACGCTGCCACCACAACTGAACGCTCCACCATGGTGACAACACACCCTAATGCTGCCAGAACAAACGCATCGCGTCCCAGACCCGGGGTGGCATCCACTACCGAAGGGATATGCTCCCCCTTGATTCCAATGGCTTTGGCTATCGGCTCTTTACGCCCGCCGCCATGCTGGCGTCGATACTGAATAGCGCCGTCCATAAAGTCCACAAACACGCCCTGCTGTCTGGGTTCCCGAAAATCTTTCAGGTTGAGCCGACCGTCGGTTACCTGCAGCGCCAGTGCTTCTGGCTGGTCCGTGACCACATTAAACGACCACTTTTGGGCAATGCGGTGTGCCTGAGCACAATCATCGTCACTGGCCGCACCGGCAATAAATACCGGTACAATATCAGGCGTGTCCATATTGTTCCTTATAGCCAATCCAGCGGTTTATGATTGCCTGAGCATGGCTGGGATACTCCTGCCATAACCGCTCAGCAATATCCTGAACCTGTGGAATTAGTTGGGCATCGCGAATTAAATCTGCAATGCGAAGTTCTGCTACGCCAGTCTGTCGCGTACCCATCAATTCACCGGGCCCCCGAATTTCCAGGTCCCGCTGGGCAATATAAAAACCATCGCTGGACTCGCGTAATACTCCCAGTCGCTGCGTGGCGGTCTTTGACAGCGGGCTTTGGTAAAGCAGTACACACTGGCTTTCCACCGCGCCCCGGCCCACGCGGCCCCGTAGCTGGTGTAGCTGGGCCAGGCCCAGTCGTTCCGGGTTTTCTATAATCATAATACTGGCATTAGGCACATCCACGCCCACTTCAATCACTGTGGTGGCAACCAGCAAATCCAGTTCACCCTGCTTAAACTGTTGCATCACATCGGCTTTTTCAGCCGCTTTCAAACGGCCATGGACCAGCCCGACTTTCAGTTCAGGTAATGCCGTGCGCAGGGTCACAGCCGCATCTTCTGCGGCCTGACACTGCAACACCTCTGACTCATCAATCAGGGTACAGACCCAGTATGCCTGCCGGCCATGAGTTTTACAGGCATCATACACTCTGGCTATGACATCATCGCGGCGGGTATCGGGAATCACCACTGTTGTCACCGGCGAACGTCCCGGAGGCAGTTCATCAATGACTGAGGTGTCCAGGTCAGCATAGGCTGTCATCGCCAGGGTTCGTGGAATGGGGGTGGCGGTCATGATCAACTGATGGGGAAAACGTCCCTGCACCTCGCCTTTTTCGCGCAGGGCCAGACGTTGATGCACACCAAAACGGTGCTGTTCATCCACAATGACCAGTGCCAGTTGCTGATAATGCACATTTTCCTGGAAAATCGCATGCGTGCCGACCAGCATCTGTATATTGCCGCTGACCAACTCTTCGAGAACCTGTTGGCGGGCTTTACCCTTAAGCTTACCGGCCAGCCAGCCCACTTCAATGCCCAGCGGCGAAAGCCAGTCGCGAAAATTATTGGCATGCTGTTCAGCCAGCAATTCTGTGGGAGCCATCAAGGCCACCTGATGGCCAGCACCTATCGCGGATAAGGCGGCCAGGGCAGCCACCAGGGTTTTTCCTGAGCCAACATCACCCTGAACCAGTCGCATCATTGGGCGGCTGCGCTGCATGTCTTTTTGAATGTCGGCCACAACGCGCTGCTGTGCACCAGTAGGCTCAAAGGGAAGCTGCTCCAGCAGTTGCCCGGTCAGCTCATGGTTGACTGTGATTGCGATGCCCGGTTGCTCGTCGGTGAGCTGACGTACTTTTAACACACTTAAATGATGGGCCAGAAGCTCTTCAAGAATCAGCCGCTGCTGTGACGGATGTCGCCCTTCCTCAAGTAAGGTCAGACCGGCATCGGGCGGTGGCCGGTGTACCAGATGCAGCGCGTCCTTGAGCGAAACCTGCTGGCTGTACATGCCATCGGGTAATAGATCGGCCAGCGCCCCTTTGTCCAGCATGACCAGCGCCTGTTCGGTCATGTTCCGCAGGGTTAACTGCTTAACGCCCTCGGTGGTGGGATAAACCGGGGTCAGAGTTGGCTCTGTCTCTTCAGTGTCTTCATCGATAAGCTTAAATTCGGGATGCATCATTTCCAGGCCGAATTTGCCGGTTCTGATTTCTCCAAAACACTGAACCTGGTTGCCCGGGGTGAGCATGGTGCGCTGCACCGCGCCAAAGTGAAAAAAGCGCAGGGTAATAGTACCGGTACCATCGCTGACCTTAACAACCAGCATACGTTTTTTACCATACTGGATATCTGCTGATTTGACCTCACCCTGAATACTGACATGGGAAAACGGCCGGCAGGCATCAATCGCATAAATACGGGTGCGATCTTCATAGCGTGAAGGCAGGTGAAATAAAATATCCTGAATGGTATTTAAGCCAATCTTGGCAAGTTTCTCAGCCACCTTGGCCCCAACGCCTTTAAGCGCCGTAACCGGTGTATGAGCCAAAGACTCCATAATATGACAAAAAGCCCTGTCTGTTACTGTAGTTAGCGAGTGTAAGATAAACCGGCACTGATGGCGAGAAACCTCATAAAAATCCGCTCAAAGCCTGATCTTTTGACCTGTTTTTCAACAAATCCTGCTAGTGCGCCCGAATCTGACTCCCCCCATCCTTATTCGCCACAATAGCGCCGGTATCATCGACTGCCGGATAGACCAGTTTCTTTTTTAATACAGATGTTTTTTAAACGTAGCTAGCCCAGCTCAAACAAAATGCGCTGACAGGTGGCCTCATCTAACTATGGATGATCTTACTGACCGGCCATAATCAAGCTGACGAAGATCGCAGGCGTGAGAGGAAAAATGGGTGACCAGAATTTGCATTCCGGTTTGCCGAAGCGTAGTAACGGTATCTTCAATGGATTTATGATGGCGAGTTTCCACCCACTGCTGGGCGCCAACCGAGGTATCGCGACGAATGCGCTGTTCCTGCTCCTATACACAGTGCAGACGGTGCACACCAACGGCATCACAGGTACGCATGATAGCGGCCACATTATGTGCTTTATGCACATTTTCCAGACAAACGGTTAAGTCCGTTTGCCTGGCATGCAGCATTTGCCTGATCCGTTCAAACCGTTGAGGGGTCAGGCAGATATGCCTTTTACTCTGGCAGTTCCATGACGCCGTCAATTTCAATCTGAGCACCTTTGGGTAACTCTTTAACACCGATAGCGGCACGCGCCGGATAAGGCTGATTGAAATAGCTGCTCATGATTTCATTCACTTTGGCAAAGTGGGCTAGATCCAGCAGGTAGATATTTACTTTTACCAGGTCGTTCATATTGCCGCCAGCAGCTTCACAGACTGCTTTCACATTCTCAAATACCTGCCGGGCCTGAGCTTCAAAGTCGTCAGACACCATTTCCATGGTCTCTGCTACCAGCGGAATCTGGCCAGAAAGATAAACGGTTGTGCCTGCTTTTACTGCCTGGCTGTAGGTGCCAATGGCTTGTGGTGCCTTATCGGTCTGAATAATCGATTTAGACATGAATGAGTCCTGTAATTGATGATGAATTAATGCCTTGACTGACTGTGTCTTGAAACTTTCTGTACTTCAGGCATTGTCCTGATCTTTTTCATGATACGGGCCAGATGAATACGGTTATGCGTGGTCAGCTCAATATCAATGAAATAGATATTACTTTCTTTTTCTTCTGTCTGCAGACCCACAATATTCGAGTCACAGCCAGAAATCGTGTTGGTCAGGGTAGCCAGTGTGCCCTGATGATTGTAAAGCTCTATACGCAGTGACGCTTTAAACTCACCCTGCGGGCGGTCATCCCACTGCATGGGCAGCACACGTTGCGGCTCTTCGCGGGTCAGCTTACGAATGTTGTTGCAACCGGTCTGATGGATTGTCATACCCCGTCCCGGTGACAATACCGCCACAATTTCGTCATCCGGTATCGGATGACAGCATCGCGCGTAATGCACCAGCAGACCTTCGGTACCGCGTATGGCCACATTACCTTTTTTCTCTGGTAGCTCGCCACTTTCACCCAGTAAGCGGCGGGCAACAATGGCGCTAAGCTCGTTACCCAGGCCAATATCTACCAGTAAGTCATCAAAGGTCTGGTGTTTAGTTTCAGCCACCACACGATCAATATCCTGCGCACTGATATCATCCAGTTTCACACTGCCCAGTGCGTGACGTAACAACCGGTTACCCATATTTACCGCTTCCTGGGAATGCTGGCGGCGCAGATACTGGCGAATGCGGGTACGGGCGCGGGCACTGACTACAAAGTTAAGCCAGTTAGCATTGGGCTTGGCTTTGGGTGAGGTGATAATTTCCACCGTCTGGCCATTTTCTAATGGTTTACTCAACGAATAGTTACGCCGTTCCACCCGCACGCCCACGCAGGTGTTACCGATATCCGAATGCACCGCATAG
Source organism: Salinimonas lutimaris (assembly GCF_005222225.1). GTDB lineage: Bacteria > Pseudomonadota > Gammaproteobacteria > Enterobacterales > Alteromonadaceae > Alteromonas > Alteromonas lutimaris. The sequence continues at coordinate 192,205 of NZ_CP036536.1, read as the reverse complement.
GCAAAATCTACCGCGGTGGCACCCATTGGCAATTCGATGATTCTGCCATCAGGGGTAAACACATAAATTTCATCCGGGAAGAGATCGGTTTTTACCGACTCAATAAATTCAAACGACGAGCTGGCACTTTGCTGTAACTCCAGCAAGGTTTGCATCCATTTGCGGGCCCGCAACTGAGCGGTGGTATCACTGTCACCCGGCTCTTTATACATCCAGTGCGCAGCCACGCCTTTATCAGCCATCTGATCCATCGCATGGGTGCGGATTTGTACTTCCACCGGAATACCATGGGGACCAATCAAAGAGGTATGCAGTGACTGATAACCATTGGTGCGCGGAATCGCAATATAATCTTTAAAGCGGGTTTCAATAGGTTTGTACAGGCTATGGGTTGCACCCAGTGAGCGATAGCAGTTATCGACCGAATCAACCACTACACGAAAAGCATATACATCCATAACTTCGTTAAACATCAGTTCTTTGTTGCGCATTTTGCGATAAATAGAATACAGATGTTTTTCTCGCCCGATAACTGTAGCTGCAATATTGAATCCGGCAATCCGGGTATCCAGCTCCTGGCGAATATTTTCAATAATTTCTTTGCGGTTTCCGCGGGCTTGTCTTACCGCTGACTTGAGGGCCCGGTGGCGCATAGGATACATGGCCTGAAAACCCAGATCTTCCAGCTCGTTCTTCACATCGTGAATACCTAAACGATGTGCAATCGGCGCATAAATTTCCAGGGTTTCCCGCGCGATACGACGTCGTTTGTCTGGGCGTAGTGAGCCCAGCGTGCGCATATTATGCGTGCGGTCAGCCAGCTTGATGAGGATCACCCGAATATCCTGAACCATCGCCATCATCATCTTACGGAAGTTTTCGGCTTGAGCTTCCTGTTTACTGCTAAACGCCAGTTTGTCCAGCTTGCTCACACCTTCGACCAGTTCTGCGACGGTATCACCAAAAGCCTGCGCTAAGTCATCCTGATCATAATGGGTATCTTCAATAACATCATGGAGTAACGCTGCCATCAGCGTTTCATGATCCATGTGCATATCTGCAAGAATCCCCGCCACCGCGATAGGGTGCGTGATGTAAGGATCGCCGCTTGATCGCATTTGCCCGTCGTGCGCCTCATGCGCCAAAACATAGGCATCCTGAACCAGCTTCACCCGATCCACAGGCAAATAATCAGAGATCTTTTGTTTTAAACCCTCGAATAAATACACGGCTTTTTGCAGACTTCCAGTAAAAATAAGATGAACCGACAGAATAAGGGCAATTGAAGCCAATGCCAATGACTAAACGCCCTAAAACGCAAAACGCCAGTGTCCCGTTACAGGACACTGGCGTTTTTACAATGATCTATATTAACGCTGATGATTACTGATCAGACAAAATATTAGCCACAGAAGAGAAGTCTGTGCGTTCCTGCTGTTCCTGATCACGCATCTCGTCTTGTTCCAGCGTTTCAGGAGTTACCAGGCCTTCTTCGATTTCACGAAGCGCAGTAACAGTTGGTTTATCATTTGCTCTGTCTACCATGGCATCTTTGCCTTCGGTAGCCAGCTGGCGAGCACGACGGGCTGCTACTAAGACCAGGTCAAAGCGGTTACCAACTTTATCTACAGCATCTTCTACGGTTACGCGAGCCATGGGAATCTCCGAAAAATGAAATTACGAGTTTTAAAAACGGCCGCGAAGTATACCCCACAACCGTTTAGTGTCATAGTCCTTTGTGCGATTTTACATCATTTTTTAGCACTCGTCAGCGCCGGGATCGCTCAACAGATCGCTAATCAGATCCTGATGCCGCATTTGCTGCTTTACAGTGCGCTGACGCTGCGCCCGGACGATCGATTCCAGATCGCCCAGCGCTTCTGAAAAATCATCGTTGACCAGCACATAGTCAAACTCATCATAATGAGACATCTCAGACACCGCCTCGAGCATCCGTGAGGCAATCACCTCGGCTGAGTCCTGACCGCGTTTGTTCAACCGCTCTTTAAGCACTTCTGCTGACGGTGGCAAAATAAAAATACCACAGGTATCAGGCAGCAGTTTTTTCACCTGACGGGCGCCCTGCCAGTCGATATCCAAAAATACGTCAATACCGCGATGCAGAGTTTGCTCAATGGTTACCCGTGAGGTGCCATAGTAGTTACCAAACACCTCTGCATATTCAAAAAACACGCCCTGCTCAATCAACTGTTCAAACTGCTCATGGGTCACAAAGTGATAATGTACACCGTCCACCTCACCCGGCCGGGGTGCACGGGTGGTATGCGACACAGAGACCTGCATAGGATAAGTTTCTGACTGATCGAATTTTTCCATCAGCGCTTTGATCAGGCTGGACTTCCCTGCACCTGAAGGCGCGGCAAGAATAAATAAATTACCGAGTTGAGTGGCCATAGTTACCGTGCTGTAAAATCTTTGGTGGTGTTCATTTTGAACTGCAATGGTAGCATAAACCATATTAAGCCGTAATGACTGTTATTGTGGCACTTTTTAAATGGCTGCGTGCCCCTTTACCAAAGAGAGACTGTTATGTCACAAAACCACTTACCTTTTGTTGAGGTAAATACCGCAGAAAATCCACAAGCCTGTGTTATCTGGATGCATGGACTAGGCGACTCGGGCCATGGTTTTTCGCCCATTGTGCCGGAACTGCAGCTGCCAGACTCTCTGCCGGTGAAATTTATTTTTCCGCATGCACCTAACCGTGCGGTTACCGTTAATAATGGCATGCAGATGCCGGCCTGGTATGACATCAAATCTCTGGATTTTAACAGCCGGGCAGATGTGACCGGGGTAAAGGAAAGTGCCGCGCAGATAAAACAGTTAGTCGACATGCAGATAGAAGCCGGTTTTGCGCCGGATAAAATTATTCTGGCCGGTTTTTCTCAAGGTGGTGTGATTGCCTATCACCTGGGCTTGCGTCTGGATGTGGCCATTGGCGGCATCATGGCGCTTTCAACCTACATGTGTGAGCCGGATTTACTGGCCACAGAAGCCAGTGAAGCCAATCGCCAGGTGCCGATTTTTATCGCCCACGGTGAGCAGGACCCGGTGGTACCGGTTATGCTGGGTCAGATGGCCCGCGATACACTGATTAAAAATGGCTACGCCCCACAGTGGCAAACTTATACCATGCAGCACAGCGTGTGCATGCAGGAAATTGAGGCTATCAGCCAGTGGTTACAGGCGCGTCTGGCGTAGGAATAAGCATGACTAAACAACGTACCATTCGTATTGCAACCCGCAAAAGCGCGCTGGCGATGTGGCAGGCTGAGTATGTGCAGGCAGAACTAGAGCGCCACTATCCGCACATCACAGTAGAGCTGGTGCCTATGAGTACCCAGGGCGATAAAATTCTGGATACCCCACTGGCAAAAATCGGCGGTAAGGGTCTGTTTATCAAAGAACTGGAAATTGCCATGATGGAAGGCCGGGCAGACATTGCCGTGCATTCCATGAAAGACATTCCTGTTGCCTTCCCCGACGCGTTCGGCCTGCATGCTATCTGTAAACGGGAAAATCCGTTTGATGCTTTTGTCTCCAATCATTACAACACCATTGATGCCCTGCCACAGGGCGCGGTGGTCGGCACCTCCAGTCTGCGCCGCCAGGCACTGATCCGCAAATACCGTCCAGACCTGCAAATTCGTGATTTACGGGGCAACGTGAACACCCGTTTAGCCAAACTGGATAACGGCGATTACGATGCTATTATTCTTGCTTCTGCAGGTCTGATTCGTCTGGGCATGCAGGATCGCATTGTGCAGCAGTTACCGCCGGAGGTGTCGCTGCCTGCGGTTGGACAAGGTGCGGTGGGCATAGAATGTCGCAATGACGATGCTGAGCTGATTGAGCTGCTCAGCGCCCTGAACGACCCGCACACTCATTGTCGGGTTACCGCCGAGCGGGCTATGAATGCGCGTCTGGAAGGCGGCTGTCAGGTGCCTATTGGTAGTTTTGCCACACTGGATAATGGCGTCATTACCATCACCGGTATGGTAGGTCAGCCAGATGGCAGTGTGCTGCTGTATGCCTCGGCCACCGGAGATGCGTCGCGCGCGGCAGAATTAGGGGTCGAAGTGGCGGATAATCTGCTTGAACAGGGTGCCGGCGAGATCCTGGCATCTTTGTATGAGTAATCTGATGTGTATCTGCTAACCCGCCCTATCCCGGGGATCTGGGCCAGCCAGGCTGCTTTTGCCCGCCAGGGCCTTAATGTGTGCGTACTGGGACTGATTGATATTGAAATCGTCGCCGGTGGAGTGTCTGAGCTTGCCGTCTATTTGCATAATTACACCCCGGACCGGGTGATCATTACCAGCAAATACGCTGTACAAGCCTGCGCTGCCTTGTTGCAGTCTCTGTCCGGCCATATCAGCATTCTGGCTGTAGGCACCGGCACTGCCACCGCGCTGGCCAGTCTGGGACTGAATGCGGTGGTTCCCAAAACCCCTACCTCTGAAGGTTTATTGGCGTTACCGCAGTTAAAAGATGCAAAACGTAAACAAATCGTTATTATTAAAGGGGCAGCTGGTCGAACCACTTTATCTGAGCAGCTGACAGAGCGCGGTGCACGAGTAAACACTGTCGCGGTCTATCGCCGGACATACCCGGCACATACAGAACAAACAAACCAGTGGCAATGGCCTGACGTACAAGGCATTATCGCTACAAGTGAAGAAATGTCTGAGCGCTTGTTTACCCACCTGGACAACACGCAGTTACGTTCACGTCCCTGGCTGACCGTCAGCCAGCGGGTTGCCACCTATATCCGGCAACAAGGCGTGCAATCCGTTAACGTGGTGAACGGGGCCAGTGACGCGCAGCTAAGCCAATGGATTAAGGAAAACTGGGAGTAAAAATGGCGGATAACGATAAACAACCCACCGAACAATCAGCGGATAAGCCTGCGACAACAAAAGCCGCCGCACCCGCAAAGAAAACATCGTCTGCATCGGGTAAGTCAACCGGCTCGGCCCCTAAGGCAGCGGCAACCCCGCCGCCTGTACCTAAACAAAAATCCAATGCGCTGTTATGGGTTGTGGTGCTTATTACCTTGTTACTGGTTATTGCCCTTGGCGCGGCAGGTTACTGGCTCTGGTACAAAAAAGGGGATAACAGCGCACAGCTTACGGCTCAGCAGGAACAGCAGACCACTGAACTGGCCAGAATTGAACAGGAAAATGGTCAGTTACAGCAGCAGCTGGCTCAGCTTGATCGCAGTCGGCAGGAGTTGGCTGATATGGTCAGCCAGCTGGCCGATAAAACGACTCAGTTGCAGCGCCAGAACCAGCAAACACTGTCTCAGCTAAACAATATTGAAGGTCGCCGGCCATCAGACTGGCTACTGGCTGAAGCTGATTACCTGGTACGCATGGCCGGTCGTAAAGTCTGGCTGGAACAGGATTTACGCACTGCGGTCATGTTGCTCGAAAATGCAGATTCACGTTTGTCTGAACTGGCCGATCCATCAGTGCTGCCTATCCGGGAATTAATTGCCAAAGATATTCAGGCACTGCGTCAGGTCAATCAGGTTTCCAGTACCTCAGTGGCTTTGAAGCTGTCAGCCCTGCTGGCACAGGTAGATAAGCTAGCGCTGGATACCTTTGAAGAACCACAGGCCAGCGAGTCTCAGGCACTAAGCGATTCTGTCGATGACTGGCAAGCCAACCTTGCCCGGGTGTGGGACAACATCGTGGATGATTTTATTTCTGTATCACGCACCGAAAAACCCATTGAGCCGGTAATGACACAGCAGGAACAATGGCTTAACCGCGAACAGCTCAAACTGCAGCTGATGCAGGCCCAGTCAGCCGCGGCAGGTGCACAGGATGAGTTGTACAAAGCATCACTGCGTCATGCTATGGAACAGATTGCCCAGAATTTCGACGGCGAAAATGCCGCAGTAAGAGGATTTTCCCAAACGCTGGAGCAGCTGGCACAACAGGATATGAGCCAGGAACTGCCGGACGAACTGGGTAGTGCCGCCCCGCTTCAGCGCCTGCTTGAAAAGCGGGTTGAGGGGGCGTTTGGTAATCAGGGAGCGGGCGGTTTATGAGACGATTGATTGTACTGATTCTGCTGATTGCAGCAGCCCTGGCGGCCTTGCTGGTCGCGCCTCAGGTCATTGGTGAAAAAGGCTATGTGCTGATTTCAATGGGCTCCACGGTGATCGAGATGACGGTGGTCAGTCTGGTCATCTGCATTGTACTTGGCTTATTGGGTCTGTGGTTCGTATGGCGTATTGTCAGCTGGCTGAAAGGGGTATTTACCGGTTCGCGCCAGTGGTTTGGCAGCCGCAGCAAACGTAAGCGCCAGCGTTATTATTACAAAGGCATACAGGCTTTTGCCGCCGGTAATCTGGAAGAAGCCAATAAAGCATTCGGTCATGCACTGGACGGAGAGTTTGAAGGCACTAACCTGTTACTGCAGGCGCAGGTCAATAACGAGCTGGGCAACTGGGAACGCACCGAGCAGCTGCTTAATCACGCAGCTGATTATGAGCAGGCCAGAGTCGCTGCCCGGGTCATGCAGGCGCGTATGCTGGTTGCTCAGAATAAACCTCAGCAAGCGCTGGAAGCTCTGAACCAGTTAGGTGAAGAAGACAGCAAAGCCCGCAGCGTAGTGGCGCTTAAAGCGGAATGTCTGGCGCAAACCGGTCAGTGGCAACAAATTCAGCATGAGCTACCGCACTGGCGCCGGGTACTGAAAAAAGACGCGGTGCCGCTGGCTCAGCGCGCCGCCAAGGGTAAATTTGCCGAGGTGGCTAGTAAGCAAGGGGCCAATGCTCTTAAGCAATACTGGCAGGAACTGCCACGTAAGCAACGCAATGATATTGCGTTTCAGGCTGCCTATGTGGACCAGCTCATCGAACAGGGTATGCATCATGATGCCCAGGATTGTCTGGTCGACTGGCAAAAAGATGGCCTGAAAGATGAGCTGGTACCTATGCTGCGTCGTTTACGCATGCCCAACCCGGCACCGGCCATTCAGCTAATGGAAAAAGCCATCAAACAGGACAGCATGAACCCGCAGTATTATTCTGTGCTTGGTCAGCTGGCTTTCAATGCCGGTGATTTATCACTGGCAGAACGGGCCCTGATGAAAGCCATCAAGCTTAAAGAAGATCCGGCTGACCTGATGCTGCTGGCCGAAGTCAGTGAACGGCAGAATGACAACAGCAAAGCGCTGGCCTTTTACAAACAAGGCATGTCGGCCGTGAGCTAAACGCCGCTGTCAAAAACGCATGAAAAAGCCAGCTTGAAAGCTGGCTTTTTTGTCGGTGCGGTTGGCGTTTACGAAAACACCAGCCCACCATTAATGTCGATATTGGTACCAGTCATATAAGACGCCTCTTCACTGGCAAGAAACGCTACCAGTGCTGCGACTTCTTCTGCTTTTCCTTCCCGTTTTAGCAGCGCTGCACTGGCAACATTGCTGCGAACATTGTCTGGTGTGAAAGTGTCGTGGAAGCCTGTGTCAATCATGCCCGGGCAAACACTGTTCACCCGGATATCCGGTCCCAGCTCTTTTGCCAATGCCCGGGTGAACGTCATTACCGCACCTTTTGAGGTTGCATAGGCACTGGCCCCGCCACCGCCACCATCTCTGCCAGCCTGGGAAGCAAAAGTCACAATACTGCTACCCGCTGGCAGATGCGGAATCACGGCTTTAGACATCAAAAACAGCGATGTCAGATTTACGTCCATTACATTTTGCCAGTGCTCAAGGCTCGTTTCTGTCACCGCTTTACGACCAATCAGGCCACCGGCCACATGTACCAGCCCGTCAATTTTTCCAAATTCAGACAGCGTCGCAGCAGCCACTTTTTCGGCGGCTTCTGGCTGGGTCAGGTCTGCCTGGATGACTTGTGCCTGACCACCTGCTGCAACGATATCAGAAATAACCTTATTGGCACCGTCAGTACTGGCATGACAGGTGATCATTACACTGGCACCCTGACTGGCCAGCTCTTTTGCACAGGCAGCACCAATATCTCTGCCACCACCGGTCACAATAAACACTTTATCGCTTAGCTTCATGATGCACTCCCCTTATAAAAAAGCCGTGGGTTTGAGACCACGACATATTGAGCATTAATATTTGAGCTGGATGCCAGCAAATACCCGCGGGCCATACACGTTGATTTCAGCGAAGTTCTCCATGTTTGGATTGTACTGACGGCGTGGCTCATCAAACAGGTTGATGCCTTCCACCGATACTTTCACATGTTCATTAAAGCGATAAGAAACACGGGCTTCAAATACCTCAGTATCACCGACAAAACGAAGATTGCCCGGGGTAGAAACAAACTGCTGGAAATACTCACTACGATATTTGTAGTTCAGTGCGGCACTGAAGCCGTCCATCTCATAGTAAAACTGAGCCGACATTACATGTTTTGAAAAACCAAACAGATTAGCTGGCGGCACAATACCAATACGCTCTACCGGTGTATCACCATCATAAATGGTGGACGCACCAAAATGAGCATCTTCAAACTCAAAATCAGAGTCCGAATAGTTGTAGCTCAACTTAACCCCGAATCCACGCATCCAGTTGTCCAGATAACTTAGTGAGTGTGATGCGGTCAGTTCCATACCATATATTGTGCTGGTATCGTCATCGGTTTGCTGGGTTGTCACTACGGTATCAATGTTCTGGCCATCCACAGTGAATGTTTCGGTTTGAGAGCTGTTTTCAAAGCCACCCTGAAAACTTTTATAGTACAGACCGAATGCCAGAATACTGTCTTCGTTGGGATACCATTCAATGGCGGTATCAGCGTTCCATGAAAGCAATGGCTCCAGCGAAGGATTCCCATTGGCAATAGCCAGACCAACCGCGTCATCCAGGGTATCATTATTACTATCGTTGCTTAGCCCGGAAAAGCTGCGTCCGAATCCCAGATCTGAAGGGTTAGGGCGGGATAGAGCACGATAAAGACCACCGCGAACAATAATATCCTCGCTTACATCCACAACCAGGTTGAAACTGGGTAATACTTCGATGTAATCATTGCCACCTTCAACCCGGGTCAGAACGCTGCCATCTTCAACAATATCACTCAGGCCCCCCTCTTCATCGTAAACTGCAGTCAAACTGCCACGCAGACCTGTGGAATTGACATCTGTTTTGACTACACGAACACCGAAGTTCCCTCGCACACCATAACCTTTAATGAAAGTGTCATAGTCTGCCTGCAGGTAAGCTGCTAGCGTTTTTTCCTCTACTTCAACATTCTGAATCGTATCAGCCGGGCCGGGAATAGTGGGTGTTTCACCCAGTAACTCTGTAGCCAGGCACAAAGGATTAAAAGTCGCATAGGTATTGCCAGTGCCTTGTGCAATGACGTTACCATCGCTATCTACATTAGTAATAAGTGGCTGACCGCCGGATACTGAGGACAGAAAGTCCGACTCAGGAAACACATCATCACGGCAGGCTTGACTAGCCCCGGCTATAGCAGAGTCGTCAAAGGTAAACTCGTCGCGAACCCGGGGCACACTGTCGAACTCCATTTTGGAAATACGGATACCGCCTTTGATAGCTCGAATCGAGTCATACTCGGGAATATATTCAAAGTCAGTTCTGAATGCCGAAATCTCATTATTTCGGAATTGATTCAGGTCTGCCCGGGTACGGGCATTGTCGGCGTAGAGGTCATGATTATTAACATCAAAGTTCTGTACGGTAAAGATAGGTATCAAAGAGCCGTTTTGCATGATATCTGTACGGGTTTCAATACGCCCATCGTCATCAGAGCCCAGTACTTCATTACCAAAAATATCCACCGGTTCCGATTGTAAGCGCGTTTGTATTATATTTTCCCGGCGCTCTGTTTTTGATAGTGAAAGATCAGCGGATACTCGTAAAACATCACTAACCTGGTATTCAACATTGATACCGCCACCTTTGTATTCCTCCATTCGCTCCTGGAAGTAGCTATTCGTTTCAATCCGCTGCTCGTTGGTAAAGCGTTGAACTGCCCCACCCTCGGTGACGATCAGGTCGCCTGGTAGACGTTCGTCTTCGGGCACATTTGGCGCATCAATACGGCGATTTTCTGCAAACACCAGATCCCGGCGACTCTCGGTGAATACTCTATCTGAATACTGGCCATCTATATTAATTTCCAGTTTGTCATTTGGACGCCATTGAATCGCGCCAAACAAAGATTCCCGGTCATCATCTGTAACATTCTGACGATATGAACGGGAGCTAGGGACGAAGACATAAGGAACACCTGCATCAGGTGCCACGCCGGTTTCCGGATCGACTTCCATCACCAAGTCACCCTCGCCGCCATCACAGGTCCCAGAGGCATAAACACCAGCTTCTACAGCAGGATCAAAACGGCAGTCTCGCCAACCGCTCGTAGTTCTGGCTTCTTGTTCAGGGTTGGTCGCCAGGTTTTTTTGCGCTCCCAGTGAAATACCAATAGACCCATAGTCATTGGTCTCAAACTGGTCAATGACACTGGCGGTAATACGTGAGCCCAGATCTCTTTCCGGATCTTGCAGGTCGCTGTTGTCCGGGTTCCAGTTTGCTTTGTATTCAAACTGAAAACGTTGTTTTCCGTAATCTAATGGCTTGACGGTTTCCAGCGCTATCTGTCCTGACACGCCGCCTTCAATCAGGCTCGCTTCCTGGGTTTTATAAATAGCGATCTTATTGAATAACTCAGACGGGAACTGAGAAAAGTTGACCGACCGATCGCCACTACCGTTGGAAGCTTCACGGCCATTCATGACCGTACTACCCAGGTAAGGCCCAAGCCCCCGAATAGAAATTTCGGTAGCACCGCCTTGCTCCCGGTGTGATGAGGCACCCGTCAAGGTTTCCAGCGCTTCACCAATTGATAGTGCTGGCAGATCGCCAATGTCACTGGCAGAGATGCCATCCACAATGGTTGTCGATTCTCGTTTGATATCAATCGAGTCCTGAATCGTGCCGCGGATCCCTTTTACTTCGATAATCTCCGTGGTTTCTTCATTGACCTGATTATCGGCGTCCTGAGCATGGGATGGCAACACGGTAAGACCGCACCCCAATGCTACGACGGAAGCAATCGCGGTGGGCCGGAACTTTTTGTGTAATGCAGTGTAGAGTGCAGTGTGTGTATTTATTGTTTTCATGTCCTGTTTTCCAGATTTGTAAAATCCTTGTGACAGGTATGTAACCAGTAGCCTGATTAAATGTCAAACAACATACATGACCAGAATGATGGTAAATCCACATTAAACCACATAAACCTATATTACCAATTCAAATAAACTTTTGATTTTGTTGTCTTTATATTTTTTTAAACCTGTATTAAAAAAGTTCAAAAAAAAACCACTCCCATTGGAGTGGTTTGTTCAGAATTTGGATCCACGCTACATAATCAGGTTTACCAGACAGGCAATACCATAAGCCAGGACGCCATAGCCTGCATATAACCCCCAGGCCAGTTTGTTGCTGCCGGTTTCGGCTCTGAGCATAGCTACCGTCGCCACACATTGCAGGGCAACCACGTAGAACAGCACCAGTCCCAGCCCGGCGCTTAATGTCAGGCCGTCCGCCTGAAGCTTTTCTGCAAGGCCTGCAACATTGTCTTCAGCTCCCTGCATACCAAACAAGGTTCCTAGCGCCCCTACAAAGACTTCACGGGCCAGAAACGACATTAAAATGGCCACACCATAGCGCCAGTCCAGCCCCATGGGCTCAAACACCGGCTGAATAATGTGCCCAAGCTGACCCAGCCAGGACTGCTCCAGCTCACTGTTTAACGGGAAGTAACCCAGAATCCAGATCCCCACCGAAACCACAAAAATGACTGGGGCGGCGCGGCGGATGAAGGCGGTTCCACTGTTTAAAACACGGTAAAAAAGCGGCTTCCAGTGTGGCAAACGGTATGTGGGAAGCTCCAGAATAAAGGGCATGTCAGAGGCTTCTAAATCCCTGGGCATCGTTTTATTCAGCAGCTGACTGACCAACAGCGCCATCACGATACCAAAGAAGTACAGCCCGAAAAAAGCCGCGCCCTGCAAGTCAAAAATGCCCAGAAATGTGGCATCTTGCGGCACCAGTACAGCCACCAGCAACGCATATACCGGTAACCGCGCCGAGCAGGACATCAGCGGAATGGTCATCATGGTAATTAACCGCTTATGCGGTGATTCGATGGTACGGGCAGCCATAATGGCCGGAATCGCACAGGCATGCCCTGACAGATAAGGAATAAAACTGCGCCCGGACAGACCTATGGCGCTGAGCGGCCGGTGACACATCAATGCCGCCCGGGCCAGATAGCCGCTATCTTCAAGCAATCCAATCACCAGAGTCAGCACCATAATTTGCGGTACAAATACCAAAAATGACCCGAACCCGCCGAAAATCGCGTCATTAAAAAAATCGCGGACAATTCCGGCCGGTGCCACTGCACTCACCCCGGAGGCTATATTCGCAACCAGCGTTTCCACGCCGTCCATTAATGGCGTGGCCAGCGTAAAAATACTCTGGAACAACACAAACATAATGCCAAGAAATACTACGCTACCAGACCAGTTATTAAGCAAAAACCGATCGATCGCATTTTGTTTTTTCAGCACCACATCCATTTTCAGCCCAAATTGGTTAGCCAATTCGTGACTGCGTTTTACCGCTGACTCTGCCTGTGTGAGGCAGTGCTCAGGAAGAATGTCTTGCGGCTGCGCGGCATACTCAAGCATGGCCTGTCTGAACTCGGTGAGGCCTTCCAGGCTGCGGGCAGACAATGCCAGAACCGGGCTGCCCAGCTCACGACTGAGCGCGGACGTATCGATATCCTCGCCGATACGATGTACCTCATCGATAAAGTTCAGGGCAAACAACACTGACTTGCCCCGCTCTTTGGCGAGTTTTTGAATTTGCAGCCCCAGCACCAGACTGCGCTCCAGCCGGGTGGCATCGAGCACACACAGTACCAGCGCGGTATCGTCCTGCTCGATGGCGTGTTTTATTTCTTTAACCGCTATTTCTTCATCACGGCTAAGACCGCGCATGGTGTAAGTACCGGGTAAATCCACCACCTCAAATTTATCACACTGACCCCGTTTTACTTCCACGGTCACACCGGGGTAGTTGGCGACCTTTTGGCGCAGCCCGGTTAACTGATTAAACAACAGGCTTTTGCCTGAATTCGGCTTGCCCACCATTAATATTTTTTGCATGGTTACTTCTGACTAACTGAAAAGGAAAAAAGAAGGGATTCAGGCGGCTGGCGCTACATCAATCTGTGCAGCAAGCTGGGATTCGATGGCAAAAATACTGCCGCCAAGTTGCAGTACAATCGGGCCTCCTAAAGGCCCCTTGCGCACGCATAAAACTTCCCGGCCTTCTTCCAGCCCCATCTCAGATAAACGCTCACTGACAGCCGCAACAATTGAGCTTTGAATACGTGTTACCACTGCCAGTTGCTTGCTGGGTAAATCCCATAATGTCATAACGTGCCTCTTTTGCGGCAAACAAGCGCAGCAATGCATGGCGATATACCGCCGCGCCTCTTAACTAAAAATAATTCTCATTCAAACTATCAGAATTGCATCAGCCTCACTATGTAAATTCGCCCAACCCCGGTTTGTAAACGGTCGGCAGCACTGAGTTTTTTATAAAATCGGGGTTGATTCTGTGGTAATCAGGCCCTTATACTGAAATTAACTTCTTGTCGGAGTGCTCCGTTATCCGGTTGCCAACACCTTGTGTGCAGGCCACCTTGAAAACGAGCTGAGACCGCATTGCGGGATCCGTTGAACCTGATCAGGCTAATACCTGCGAAGGGAACAAGGTCAGTCACTGTCTATTATGCTGCGTTGTTGTATCACGCAGGATCCCTGCATGGACATGACACCTTCAACCACTCCAGACAAGCATTTTCATCACACCAAAAAAGGTAAAATGCTATGTCAGATCGTCGTCAACAGCGCCAGCAGGCGCAGGCGTTTATTCAACAGCTTCAGGGCGAAGCGTACCCCAATTCCAAACGCTACTATGAACAGGGCTCGCGGGCTGATATCCGTGTCCCCATGCGCAAAATCTATCTGGATAACACCCGTTTAAGTGATACCGAGTCAGAGCCCAATTCACCGGTGCCGGTATACGATACCTCCGGTGTCTACGGCGACCCCACCAGCACCATTGATGTGACCAAAGGTATCCGGCCATTGCGTCAGGGCTGGATAGAAGAACGTAATGATACTCTGGCTTTACAAGGCGTCAGTTCCACCTTCGCCAAAGCGCGGATGCAGGATATCTCGTTAGATGAACTGCGCTTTGAGCATCGACGCAGTCCGCGAAAGGCTCGCGGTGCAAAGCGGGTTACTCAGTTACACTATGCCCGTCAGGGAATCATCACCCCGGAAATGGAATTTATCGCGATTCGGGAAAACATGGGGCGGGCCCAGGTAACCGAAGCCATATTGACCCAGCAGCATGCGGGTCAGGCATTTGGCGCCAACCTGCCTGATCAAATCACGCCGGAATTTGTGCGAGACGAAGTGGCAGCCGGTCGGGCTATCATTCCGGCCAACATTAACCACCCGGAAGCCGAGCCGATGATCATCGGGCGCAACTTTCTGGTGAAAGTGAATGCCAATATCGGTAACTCCGCGGTTACCTCGTCAATTGAGGAGGAAGTAGAAAAACTGGTCTGGTCGACTCGCTGGGGCGCCGATACCATCATGGATCTGTCAACCGGCCGTAATATTCATGAAACCCGCGAGTGGCTTCTGCGCAACAGCCCGGTACCACTGGGTACGGTGCCGATTTATCAGGCCCTGGAAAAGGTGGGCGGCGTGGCTGAAAACCTGAACTGGGAAATTTTCCGCGATACGCTGCTTGAACAGGCTGAACAGGGCGTGGATTATTTTACCATTCATGCCGGTGTGCGCTTACCGTTTGTGCCTATGACGGCTAACCGCCTGACCGGCATTGTATCCCGGGGCGGCGCGATTATGGCGAAGTGGTGTTTAAGCCATCACGAGGAAAGCTTTTTATATACTCACTTCAAAGAAATCTGCGAGATTTGCGCCGCCTATGATGTCTCTTTGTCATTAGGAGATGGCCTGCGGCCCGGTTCGGTGGCCGACGCCAACGATGAAGCGCAGTTTGCCGAGCTGCGTACACTGGGTGAACTAACTCAGATTGCCTGGCAATACGACGTACAGGTGATGATTGAGGGCCCCGGACATGTGCCAATGCACATGATCAAAGAAAACATGGATGAGCAGCTCAAACATTGTCACGGTGCCCCCTTTTACACCCTTGGTCCGCTGACCACCGACATTGCTCCAGGCTATGATCACATTACCTCGGGCATCGGGGCTGCCATGATTGGCTGGTATGGCTGTGCCATGCTGTGTTATGTCACGCCTAAAGAACATCTGGGACTGCCCAACAAGGAAGATGTTAAGCAGGGCCTTATCACCTACAAGATAGCAGCGCATGCCGGCGATCTGGCAAAGGGTCATCCTGGAGCGCAGATTCGTGACAATGCTATGTCAAAAGCCCGGTTTGAGTTTCGCTGGGAAGACCAGTTTAACCTAGCACTGGACCCGCATACGGCCCGTGCCTATCACGACGAAACACTGCCTCAGGCCTCCAACAAGGTAGCGCATTTTTGCTCTATGTGCGGGCCCAAGTTCTGTTCAATGAAAATATCCCAGGAAGTCCGCGATCATGCAGCAGAGCAAAGCCGGCAGGAAGCACAGGCCGGAATGCAGCAGATGGCAGATACGTTCAATCAACGGGGCGGGCGCTTGTATGTAGATGCCACCGAGGTCAGCAAGTAATGGCGGCCTGCGGTGTCATCTGGTGCATCGGCGGGCTGGACACCAGTGGCGGGGCCGGCCTGTTGCGTGACGGTATTACTGCGGCCTCACTGGGAATGCCGGTAGCTCAGGCGGTGACGCTGATTTCCGTCCAGACTCATCACAGCGCTATCAGTGTACAGTCCACGGCGTTGTCTGATTTTGAAAAGCAGCTGAGCGCTCTGGAGGCACAGGTACCGCTGGCGGTGAAGATCGGCGCGCTGGCCAGCTCAGCGCAGTGCCGGGCGCTGACCTCACTGCTGCACCGGATAATTAACCAATACCCCGACCTGCCAGTCATTTGGGATCCGGTATTGACCGCGTCGACCGGCCAGACACTTGGAACCATCAGCCGTGAGGATATTGATGCCTTACTGGACGTGGTGACGATACTGACCCCCAACCTGCCTGAACTGGGCAGACTGGCTGAGCCTTTAACCAGTCAGGAACAACAGGCCCGGGGGCTGCTGCGCGGACGAATGCAGGCCGTGCTGGTGAAGGGGGGGCACCGCCGTCAGGCTGAGGCCACAGATACCCTGTACACCGCTGGCTATACCTGGCAATTCGCCAGTGCGATGCAGCCGGTACAACTACGTGGCACCGGATGTTTGCTGGCCAGTGCCATAGCGGTGCTCACTGCAGCCGGGTTTGCGCCTGAAGATGCGGTTTGCCAGGCCAAGGCCAGGCTCAACCAGTGCTTTCACACAGCGTTTCCTGTTGCCCAAAAGCCAGAAAAAATTCAGGTTGCTCCCTGTCTTCACCACGTGCTCAGTCAGCGCGACATGCCCCGGGTTGACCGGGACAGGACACTGTGTGTACAGGCCGAATTTGCCCGACTGGACAGGCCGGATATGGGCCTTTACCCGGTGGTCGACTCGCTTGACTGGCTGGAGCAGGTGTTACAGTCAGGTGTCCGGGTCGCCCAGTTACGGATAAAGACCATCACTGATGCCCTGCCAGACATTATCCATCAGGCCGTGGCGCTGGGCCGTAAGTATCACAGTCAGGTGTTTATTAATGATCACTGGCAACTGGCGCTGGCCGCCGGTGCCTATGGCGTGCATCTGGGTCAGGATGACCTGCAGGATGCCGACCTGACCCTGATTGCCCGCAGCGGCCTGCGACTGGGTATTTCTACCCACGGCTACGCCGAACTTGGCCGGGTACTGGCCCTGCGCCCCTCCTACATTGCCCTGGGTCATATTTTTGCCACCAAAACCAAGCACATGCCATCGGCGCCACAAGGACCAGAGCGTCTGGCAGCTTATGCTGAGCTGTGCGGTGATATTCCTACTGTGGCCATCGGCGGTATCAGCATTGCCCGGGCGCCGCAGGTCTGGGCCACCGGGGTGGACGGACTGGCGGTTGTCACCGCCATCACCGAAGCTGCCGATCCCGCCCGGGCTATTCACGCATTGCAGGAGGTAACCGACCATGTCAGATAGTCCATCGCCACAAAACTGGTATTCACGTTATAGCCGCCAGCTCCTGCTGGATAATTTTGACGAGCATAGTCAGCAGGCACTGGGCCGTGCCTGCGTGGCAGTGGTGGGGCTGGGCGGTCTTGGCCACGGCGCAGCAACACAACTGGCCGCCAGTGGTGTCGGTACTCTCATACTGATTGACCCGGATGTGGTGGAGCTGAGCAACCTGCCCCGCCAGACGCTCTACCGTGACACTGATATCGGCCAGAGCAAAGCCCGGGTGGCAGCCCGCGCGTTGATGCACATCAACCCGGCAGGGCAATACCACGCTCAGATGGCCGGCGTGCAGGATGTCTCGACACAAGACTTATTAAACGCCGATGTCATTCTGGACTGTACCGACAATCTGGCTTCCCGGCGCTGGCTCGGCATGTTTTGCCAACATCATGGGCTGGCGCTCATCACCGGCGCAGCCGCCGGGCTGGAAGGCTTATGTATCGGCTTTTCACCGGCCCCGGGCAGCCCCTGTTATGGTTGCCTGGAGGCATTGCAGGCCTTCTCACCACAAAACTGTCTGGCGCAGGGCATTTTAGGCCCGGTAGTCAATATGGTGGGCCAGTATCAGGCGCTACTCACCTTGCTGGCATTAACCGGGCTGGCCCCAGTACCGTGGGGTGAACTGGCGCGCTTTAACGGCACTGGCTGGCAGCATTTACAGTTGCCGGTCAACCCGGCCTGTACCTGTTGCCACCACCATGCCACAGCTATCTCAACCCAGGAGTCCGCTTATGCAGCTGCTGATTAACAACACCCCTTTTAGCTGTTCTGACCCGGTCAGGCTCAGCGATATTCCGGCTCTGCTCAATATGTCGGCCGACGCGCTGGCCCTGGCTGTTAATCAGACCATTGTGACCCGCCAGCAGTGGCCCGACTTTTCACTTCACGATGGCGATCAGATTGATGCCTTTTCACTGGTTGCCGGAGGATAACGTATGCTTACCCTTGCACAGACTACTTTTTCATCCCGGCTATTTACCGGCACTGGTAAATTTGCCAATCCCCAGCTTATGGCCCGGACTATCGCGGCCTCTGGCAGTGAACTGGTTACCCTGGCCATGAAGCGGCTTGACCTGCGCAGTGCCAGCGATGCGACCCTGGCGCAGTTGCAGGCACTGCCGGTTACCTTACTGCCCAATACCTCCGGCGCACGCACAGCAGACGAGGCCGTGTATGCGGCGCGACTGTCACGGGAGCTGCTTGAGACCCGCTGGGTAAAACTGGAAATTCATCCTGATCAGCGTTATCTGCTGCCAGACCCGATAGAAACGCTGCGGGCGGCTGAAAAACTGGTTGCAGAAGGCTTTATTGTGCTGCCCTACTGCAGTGCCGACCCGGTATTGTGCAAGCGGCTGGAAGAAGCAGGCTGCGCCGCGGTCATGCCCCTGGGCGCACCGATTGGCTCAAATCGTGGTTTGCTGACCCGGGACTTTATCAGCATGATCGTTGAACAGGCATCAGTACCGGTGGTGGTGGATGCCGGCATTGGTAAGCCCAGTGATGCGGCTGCCGCGATGGAGCTGGGAGTAGATGCGGTGTTGATAAACAGTGCCATTGCCGCCTCAGCGAACCCGGTTGCTATGGCCGAGGCATTTGCCAGTGCGGTGCAGGCTGGCCGGCAGGCCTACGAGGCAGGACTCGGGGTGAGCAGTCAGCAGGCGCAGGCTTCCAGCCCGCTTACCGCATTTTTGGAGCCGCTATGACACCGGTTGCCGATGCACTGAATAACCAGGACCAGGACGACCTGCGATTATCCATTTACAGCAAAAAAGCCATGGATGTGGTGAGCGCCCTGCAAGCCGACAAACCCGGCCTGCACGATTTTATGGCACTGGTGTCCCCGGCGGCCGAACCGTTTATAGAGTCCATGGCCCAGCGGGCAGCCAGCCTCACCCGACGCCACTTTGGCCATACCATGCAGATGTTCGTGCCCCTGTATTTATCCAATCTGTGCGCCAATGAATGTACTTACTGCGGGTTTACCATGAGCAACCGGATCAAGCGCAAGGTACTGAGCAGTGATGAAATTGAGGCAGAAGCGCTGGCCATCCGCCAGATGGGCTTTAACAGCGTGCTGCTGGTAACCGGTGAACATGAAACCAAGGTGGGTCTGGAATATCTCATCGCCGCCGTCAGGTTGTTAAAGCCCTATTTTAGTCACCTGATGCTCGAAGTGCAGCCGATGAGCGAGTCTGACTATGCACAGCTCATCAGGGCCGGCGTGGATGGGGTACTGGTGTATCAGGAAACCTATCACCGGCGTACCTACGCAGACTATCACCTGCGTGGCAGTAAGCAGGACTTTGACTGGCGCTTGCAAACCGGCGACCGGCTGGGCCGCAATGGTATGGCCAAAATAGGTGTAGGCGCCCTGTTGGGACTATCTGACTGGCGTGTAGACAGTACCATGACCGCGCTGCATGCCCGGATATTGCAGCAAACCTACTGGCGCAGCCGGTATTCTGTTGCTTTTCCCCGCCTGCGCCCCTGTGCAGGCAGCGTCCATGAACAGCAACAGATGCTGAGCGACAAACAGCTGGTGCAGCTGATTTGTGCCCACCGCATTATGCACCCTCAGGTGGAGCTGTCATTATCGACCCGGGAATCCCCACATTTTCGGGACCATGTCAGTCAGCTGGGTATCACATCGATGTCGGCCGCCTCGCAAACGCAGCCCGGCGGGTATGCGTCTGCCAATGGCGCGCTGGAACAATTCAGCACCGAGGATAACCGGCCGGCCAGTCAGGTTGCTGCGGCGCTTTTGGACAAGGGTATTGAACCGGTGTGGCACGACTGGCTACATGGTTTTTCCGGCTAACCACTGACCTTTGCTGCGAGCGTGTTATGCGTTCGCAGCAGATTAGAAAAAATAATCTTAACCTGCTAAAAAAGTGCATTGCCTTGGTGCTAAACTCACACTACAATCCGCGCGATTTTTAACCTGCTGCAACCTTATTTCACGCCGCTGGCATGTGATGATTACGCAGTACACATTTGCAGGGGCAAGGTGGACACACACGAGTTTATACAAATACGAAAATTCATCGTTAAGCTGGGTAAAATGCTGCACAAGTATGGAACCCCTGCTTTCCGGCTGGAAGCGTATCTTACCGAAGTGGCAACGTATCTTGGGGTACGTTCTTCGTTTATTGCCACGCCCACATCCATCACATTCGTACTGTGGAGTGACCGCCATGAAGATGAATACAATTCAGCGGCCCGCCTACAGCCCGGTGATCTGGACTTAAATTCGTTGTCGCGAACCGACGAGCTGGCGATGGAGCTACTGGCCGGAAAACTGACGCTGGCCCAGGCCGACAAGCAGCTGGATATTATTGATGCCCTGCCCAGTCCTTATGGCAAACTGCAAACCTTTATGGCTTTTGGCCTGGCAACCGCTGCCTTTGCTATGCTAATGGGCGCCAGCCTGGCTGAGATTGCCTGGTCAGGCGCGTTGGGATTAGTTTCATTTATCTGGTGTATCTGGGCCACCCGCTCAAAACGGGTCAACCTGATGCTGGAGCCGGTCACCTCGTTTGTCTCCGGTATTCTGGCCTGTGCGATTAGCCGGTATATTGACCCGGGAATCAATATTCCTCTTATTGTCCTGTCGTCGGTGATTATTCTGGTGCCGGGTCTGGCCCTGACCATGGGACTGGCAGAACTGGCTTCACGGAATATGGTGTCGGGTACCGCGCGTATTATGGATGCCATTATGCAGCTGTTTAAGCTGTACTTTGGCGCGTTTCTGGGCGTTGCCATCGGCTTTACCCTGTTTGGTGAAAATCAGTATCAGCCGGCGACCTCGCTGCCCTACTGGGCAACCTGGCTGGCCGTATTGTTACTGGGGGTGGCGCTGATTGCGATTTTCCGGACCCGGCCAAGACATATTCTGTGGGGCCTGACAGCCTCGTTCGTGGCCTATGGCGCGACCGTTGGCAGTGCCATGGTGATGGACCAGAGTCTGTCGACCTTTGTGGGCGCATTTGCGCTGGGCATCTTTTCTAACCTGTTTACCCGCCTGATGAACCAGCCTGCCACCATTGTGGCCATGCATGGCTTGATTGTGCTGGTGCCCGGGTCAAAAACCTACATCGGCCTGAACTCATTTATCTCCGGTAAGAGCTTTGTTCAGGCCGATCATATCGGGCAGGAAGTGTTTATTATCTTTATGTCACTGGTCGCCGGGCTGATTTTTGCCAACGTCGTCCTGCCGACCAAAAAAGCTCTTTAACTAAGCAGCCGGATAAGGGTGCGGCCCAGGCGTACATTCAGGGCGCCGGCGGCCACCGCTTCGGCTGAGTTTTCCACGAATTTAGCGGTTAACGAGCCGCTGATCTGATTGGCAATCTCGTCGGTGGCCAGGTCAAAAATGCTCTGCGCTGCCAGGTTTTGCGCCAGAATCGTCAGTAATTTCCAGTTGCCGGTGGTGGCCGGGCGCAGCCCGTAAACCTGCGCCACCCTGCGCACGGTACGCAAACTGATCCACAAAATGGATAATGTCTGAATTAAGTGATTGGGGCTGACAAACGCCAGACTACCACTGACCATCGACTCACTTTTTACCACTGCCCGGGCTTTGTCCGCGACCGGCGTGGTCACCGTGCGCTCGTATAACCGTAACACCTCAGCGCTGCTCATATCATCATTCAAAGAGCGACTGAAGCCCTGATACTGATGCGCAGCAAAACTGTTTTTACTGAATGTTGCCGCATGCTTGTTCAGGGCCTTTACCACCTTGGCCCGGCTTTGGTTCTCCAGTAGTTTGACCTGCGGGGTACGCGAGAGGTACCGGTTCACTGCGGTATAGCCGCGCACTTCTTTCATACACAGGCCGGTCAGGCACACGGTAAATGCCACCAGCAAGCCACCCAGAATGCCGGTGGTGATCGGCGCCTGCGCATAGCGCTGCGCCAGATACAGGCCGGCTTCAACAATGCTGAAACCTAAAAACGTGACCACGCCCAGAATCAGGGTCACCGTAAACAGCGATAACCCTTTGCTGGCTGCCACCGGTTGCCAGTCTGTTTGCTCCACCTGCTGTGGCATCACCTGCTGCACCGGTGTATCGGTGATTTCCTTTTGCCGCACGCGGGCGCGGTAAGGGGTTGATTCACTCATGTTGATCTCCCAGTAAAAACTGCAATAGCCGGTCCATTCCCCGGCCATTTAATATCCGTGGTAAATAGTCTTCGGGCACCTGGGCAGGCAATACCGGAAAATGCTCCTGCGCCGACATCTGAGCCAGGGTGTCTGGCAGTGGCTCAAAGTCTGCTTCAATGTATTTGCGCTGCTCATTAATATATCGAAGGCTGGTGGGCGTACTGCCCGGATCGGTTGCCGTCAGGGCGCTGACCAGAAAATGCTCAAATTGCACAGATTTGTCTGCAAACCGGGCGCGGGCCCCCTCGGTTACCTGTTTAAGCAGTACCAGTAGCTGGTCGCGATGGGCCGCTGGAATAAGGTCAGCCTTGGCGGCCACAAACGCGACCTTACTGATTGAGCGCTGGCGCAACACATGGCGGCTGAACCAGTTATCTTCACCGTACTGAAACGTGTCAGCCAGATGACTCAGAGTTTCTTTTAGCTGGTACAGGTGCTGCTTGCTATGGTTGAGCCCTTCAAACAGGTCAATCAGAATGATTTGCTTGTCGGCCTGCTTAAAGGTTTTTTGTTGCAGCGATTTTAGCCACTTCTGCTGAAAATGTTTGTAGTTAGCCGAGAAATGGCGGGTCCAGGGATGGGTAATATCGCTGCTAACCGCTGACGGCAGTGGAGTAAAGCCATGTTGCTCCCAGTCATAGCCTTTGGTCCCCAGCAAAAAGCTGCCCGGTTGCAGTAAGGTAATGCCATTTTGTTTAGCATGGCTGAGATAACCACGGTACTGTTCCAGCAAATGCCTGATGGCCTCAGGGGTAGGCGGCTGGTCGAAGTCAAAATCATTCACCGCATCGTGCCAGACACCGGCATAATCACGCTGTGGCCGGTTCATCTGCTGTGCCCAGGCAGAATCGGACCATTGCTGAAAGCTTTTTTGCAGCATGGGCAGGTCGGTCAGCCATTCACCCGGGTAGTCAATAAACTCAAACTCGATATCGGTATAAGGCAGCAGATATTTTTTGACCGCGCCGGACTGACGCAGTCTGACCACCAGCTTAAATCCATACACATCTTCTGTTGGGGCAGGCCAGCGCTGATTTTCCAGTGCATCGAGATGCGCTTCTACCTCAAACATGGCAAAGCCTTCCAGCGGCGCGATCCACATATGCTCCACCAGCGCCATAGGCAGGTGTTCAAGCAACGGCAAGCATTCATACCTACCTTCACTACGATAACGCAACATGGTCATCAGGCTGGTAAATAGCATAGACTTGCCACTACGGCTCAGCCCCGTGATCGTAAACCGGTGATGTTCTTTTAAAAACCAGTCAGCCCAGTGCTTACGGCCTGCCGGCATAAACCATTGATCAATCAATCGCGCCTCGTTATTTTTTGCTTACCTGTACAAGATGGCTGTTAAACCACCAGATTCAATTGCTATTTATATCTTGTTACAACTGAATCGGGTTCAGGTCATCGTATCAGGCAATCACAAAAATGCGAATATCGGACGCGGTGACTCAGGTACTACGGCATCGGTGCATCCCGGCTAAAGCCCAGCCGCTGTAACCCGTCGAGCACTTCCTGATTCTGCATAAAGGTATCCCACAACAAGCCAGAACGGTGGTTTTCAATCATGCCAATAATCGGCCCCTGATCGATCGCCAGATAGGTTTTACGTACCTGCTGTTGCGGGTCATCAGATACGCTCAGATTAATGCCGTCATAAAACCCCATCGGCCCAAACAACACTGCGCCGTGCTGCCGATACAGGTTTTTGAGTACCTGCATAGATTCATCCGGCGTGTAAGGCATGGATGATAACGCTGCGGTGGGCGTGATAGTGCCTTCGTCCCGCCCTGCCCCCGGTGCATGGGCGGTGTAACCCTGTGGTACCCGATCGCCGGCGGTCAGCCCCCAGAAATCCTCGCCATATCCTTGCCATCCATAAGGATTATCTATGCAGTAAGCCCGGTTTATCAGCGTATGACGCCGGTTTTGCTCCCAGTAATTAGCGTACTGATCACGTAAACCACGGGGGTCCAGGCCCATAAAGCTGTAGTGAGCAAAAAATAGCGGCCCGCCTTTGGTGGCTTTTTGCCCTAGCGGCAAGGCCATTCCATAGTAATCCTGGTAGTTACGAAACGTATCAACCTGCCAGCCAGCCCAGCCTTCGTGATACACCTTCGGGTCAATCGGGTGCGTGGGAGAGCTCGCTGCCAGTACATACACAATCAGGGCTTCGTTATAGCCGGTGATTTTGTGATTCATCTTCCAGCCATGGTTTTTCGACCAGTGCCAGTACAGTACATTGTCGCCCTGGGTGTACCAGTCCCATTCCATGCCTTCCCATAAGCTGGTAATGGTTTTGCGCAGCTGTGTTTCGGCCGGGTTCTGGCCGGTAAAATACGCCCGCGCGGTTAACAGCCCCTGTGCCATAAACGCTGACTCAACAATATCGCCGCCATCGTCAAACTCACTGAAGCTGAAGACCTGCCCCGTATTAGCGTTATACCAGTGTGCCCACATACCGTGAAAGCGTTCAAAGCGGGTCAGCGCTGCTGTCATCTTTTGTAATCTTGAAACCGCCTGCTCACGGGTTATCCAGCCGCGCTGTGCTCCGGTAATAATCGCAGCTATACCAAACCCGGTGCCGCCGGTAGTCACGATATTCCCCTCCTGCATGCCCGGGTTGCGCTCTGGGATCCAGCCGGTCTGTTTATCTGCGTTGTCCCAGAAGTACCGGAAGGTATAGCGCTGTACCATTTCCAGTAACGCCTCATCGTCCATCGGGTGGGTAGCCGCTTTAGCCGTAGTCAGTATTTTATTATCCTGCGACGTACGCACCCGGTAGTCGGCATGGGTTTGCTGACCCATAAAATCAATGATTGGCGACTGGGCGGCAGTACCAATCACTTCCCAGCCGCCTGAGGTTTTACGTTCTATTACTGCTTCCTGGCCGGCTGAAGACCAGCTCAGCTCTACATGGCTGTCGTACGCCTGAATATCCAGCGAGGTGGCCTGCGCAGCCCATGACAACATTCCCAGCACAATGCATAAAAACCGCATATTGAATCCTTCTGTTACATCGTTAACCACTGCCTTCAGGCCCACTGTACAGGGCCTGACGATGCGGCGTTTTAATCCAGTTCTAGAACTGCCAGCCGGCAGACAATTTAAGCTGACGCTTACCGCCGTTGGTCGAACTAAACGAATTAGCCTGCTGGAAGTTGTCTTCATCAGGATTCAGATAGAAATTGTTATAGTTGGTGGTGTTGAACAGGTTTTGCACATCAAAGCGTACCCAGAATACCGAGTCTTTTATAATATAGTCAGTGGCAAAGTCTTTGCTCAGTGCCAGGTCAAAACGGTGATATTCACTGTCGTCCGGTTCAGCTCTTTGATAAGCACAGCTATCATCCGGCCCGCAATAAAGATATTGATAAGACACCGGAGATGACCAGGTAAACTTACCGGTCATAGCAATACCCCAGGGCAAGTCATAGGAGCCGGTCAGCACCACCCTGTGATCCGGTACGCCCACCGCATCACTCCAGCCATAATCACTGACACTTTCGTAGTCCAGTGCAAAAACCTCGTTGTATACCCGGTTTTCTTCGGCGTCACTAAAGGTGTAGGCCAGGTTTACACTCCAGCCATCTTTAAACGCCCGGTTAAGTTTGAAGTAAATATTGTTTGCCCGGGTTTCTCCGTCATTAGTTGCTAAAAGCAGATTGCCCCAGCCAGGTACGCCAAATCCCCAGGGCGGTCCCCAGTTGCGGCCAGGTTCAAAGAAGGTACCGTCTTCCCGGCGATTGCCCAGCACCCAGTTAAATCCATTTTTACTGGCGATATGCGCCACACTGATCTCAGAGTTCCAGTCGCCAAAAAAGCTACGCACTCCCAGACTGAGCTGGTCGGAGTAAGGCATATCAAGCTCGTTTGGCAATAAGAACCGTTCTCCCTGCAACTGAACATTGGCCACCAGCTGGTCGAGCCCGGCCTGAGTCAGGTACGCCGGGTCCCAGGCAATACAGTTGGGCGAGCTGGTGTCACAGGGGTTAGCTGCATCACCGGTAAACTGATAATTCACCGAGCGGAAACTCCCGGCACTTTGCTCCAGCTGCACAAAATCAAACTGATTCCGGTCGTAGGAGCGGCCATAGCCGCCGAACAACATGTGGTTTTGCTCATCGTCCATAATGTAGCTAAAGCCGATACGCGGCTGCCAGGCTCCGGTGAAATAGTCCCGTTCACTGCCGGTACTGATATAGTTTTCAATATCGTAGTTGGCATTTTCTATATTTGGCCAGTCGCGAAGCGCGCTCACCAGTTCATCCGGTGTCTGATAATCTTTATAGCTGGGCACTTTTTCATAATCCCAGCGAATACCGATATTCAGGGTCAGCCGGTCGGTCACCTCCCAGTCATCCTGAATATAAATACCAAACTGCTCGCTGTCGGCCACCACCGCACCACCTACGGTACCGGCAGCCGGTACGCCCCACTCCACCCGAAACGGTTGCTCCAGCGCAAACGTATCCGGGCCGTTAATTTCAACATTGTAGGTATACTGAGGGTTATAAGGCTGTTGTTGCAGGGTGGTCAGTTCAATATTTTTATATTTAATACCGGCTTTAATCACATGATAGCCGTGCCATTCCAGGTCCAGCCAGGTAAAGTCGTTCTGAATACCCCAGCCCTGCTGGCCTTTATCCTGAAAATCCCGGCCGCCGCCTAAATTTAAAATACTCTGCTGCTGCGCGGTTTGCAGCACAATACCCGGCTCCAGGGTAGTCGGACGCGGACTCCATGAGGTATCTTCATAGGTCAGGCGAAACTCATTTTGCCAGGCATCCTGGGTGTAGGTATGTTTTAGATGATAACGGTGATCCTGAACTTCCCGATTGACCCCGTAGGAGTAGGTACTGGCGCCGCCAAAGCCTGATACATCTGACTCATCGCGGATTTTAGCGGAAAATTCCAGTGCCTGGTCCTCACTGATACGCCAGTCCAGCTTGCCAAAGAATAAATCTTCCTCAAAACCTGAGGTGACCCGGCCCAGCAAATCCTGATACTGAGCAGGCAGGGTAATAAAGTCCACGCCCTCACCACCGGTAACATCATAAGGCTGGTTAATGGTCTTACGTTCGTAGGATACAAGAAAATGCAGTTTATCTTTAATAATAGGGCCGGCCAGCGTCACGCCAGTATGCCGAATCATTGACTCTGCCTTGCCGTCAGTTTCATTAGGTTCAGCTTCACGCAAGCCTTCATCGGTGTAATCCACGAAGACTTCTCCTTCAAACTCATTGGTACCTGAGCGGGTCACTGCGGTCACTGCGGTGCTGCCTACCTGATCATACTCAGCCTTGTAGTTTTGAGTGATCACCTTGTACTCACCAATCGCGCTTTGTGGAAACGGGTTTCCACGGCTGGAGTCCTGTCCGGTCACGCCGCCCTTTAGTACATAGTCTTTCTGGCTTACACCATCTAAAAAGACATTCACATTGCGCTGATGCTGGGCACCACCCCTTAGCGACACACTGCCATCGGCACCGGTATTCACCTGCACACCGGGAGCTAAATCAGCAAAGGCCAGAAAATTGCGGTTATTTTGTGGCAACCGTTTCATCAGTTCCGGCGTGATATTGGTCCCCACCTCGCCTCCGGCAAAATTCTGGACCCGGGAACCGGACACCGTGATGCGCTCCAGCGAGTCCTGTTCTGGCATATCGCCGACAGTAAAATTAAGCCGGGCAGTCTGCCCCACCCTCAGGGTAATGGTTTCAAGCCGATTATCTACCGCAATCTCATAGGTGCCGGGTTTCAGCCCTACAAAAACATACGAACCGTCTTCGCGGGTGGTGGTGGTACTGACATAGCCCCGTTTACTATCCCGGGCGGTCACTTTTACGCCCTGCACGGTTTCTTCTGTACCGTTGAGTTTGCCGCGCAGGGTCGCCCCTTCAATTTGCGCCACTACGGTGGTGCTGCACAAGCTCGCGGCAACCGCGACCACCAGAGCCCGTTTTTTCAGCCAGTGTGTTCCCGTCATCATGTGTATCTCCGCCTTTTAAATAGAGAATAATGTTGCGGGCCGGTAGCCACCCCGGATACTACTCTAGCTCCAGGCCTCGCGATGTCTGTGTTTGGCAGATCTTAATGCCTGCTAGGTAGCAACTTTTTTCATCTGTATGCCTGATCTGGCAAGCAAAATGTAATCGATTTCCAAGCAATGTAATTAGCCAAAAGTTTAATGTCAATAACATTTTATTAACCTACACGAATCAACAAGCATAAAAAAAGAAATAAAAGATCATTAAATCAGCAGGATATGGAAAGCAAAACAACCTGAAAAATCAAATCACTTTAGTCAGGTTTGTTAATCAAAGATGAAATCGGTTTCCAAAGTGTTTGCCAACAAAGTAGCGCTGAGTCATAGTAAAGACAGCAAATGCAGAAAAAATGGAAAATGATGAAACACAGCGCGGACGCCATTGCGATGCAGGATATCGCCGCTCAGGCCGGTGTGAGTAAAGCCACTGTCTCCAGAGTACTGAACAACCCGGGCCGGGTATCGCTTAAAACCAGAGACAGAGTCCTGGCAGTGGTAGCCGAGATGGGCTATGCGCCCAATAAAATTGCGTCCAGCCTGCGGCAGGGACGCTCACGAAATATTGCCGTGATGCTGCCGGATATTACCAATCCGTATTTTGCTCCGGTAGTACGCAGTATTGAGCAAACCGCCATGCAGCGGGGTTACTCGGTTATTTTGAACGATACCCAGGACAATCCGGCCCTGGAAAAAAGCTTTGCTGACTTACTGCACTCGCGCCAGGTTGACGGTATTATCACCAACTCTGCCCGTATTCCTGTGTCAGTGCCAGATGATAAACTGCCGCCGATTATCAATGCTTCCGAATTATGTGATAACGACAATGTGGTCAAAGTCGGCGTGGATAATTTTGCGATTGGCCAGGAAGCAACTGAACATCTGATTGCACTGGGTCACACACACATTGCAGCACTGGCCGGCCCGGCAGAGCTGAACAGCAGTGAACGACGCTTGCAGGGATTTTATCAGGCTATGCAAAAGCACGGTTTAGCGGTAGCTGCCCATCAGATTTACCATGGTGACTATTCGACCGAATCTGGGGTGGCCGGTGTAAAGGCACTGATGCAACGCAAGCAGCGCCCTACCGCTATTTTCTGTTTTGGTGATCTGGCGGCCATTGGTGCGTTACATGCATTACGGGAGCTGGGCTATCAGGTGCCCGATGATGTGTCGGTAGTGAGTGTGGATGGTATTGAACTGGGCGCATATCTGGCTCCGCCCCTGACCACGGTGGCCCAGCCACTGGCCCTGATTGGTGAACGCTGCGCCCAGCTGCTCCTGGACATTATTGAAGGCTCTCCGCCACAGAGCCGCACACACCTGCTGCCGCACACGCTGATTATTCGCCAGAGTACCGCCCCACGTTAAGCCGCTACACGGCGGCCTGGCGCTGCTTGCAGACCACCCACAGCGCCAACACGGTAGCGGCCAGGGCCACCACCGCCGAGATTCCAAAGGTAACCCCTGAACCTAAATGCCACAACCAGCCAGCGCAGGCAATCCCGGTGGCCTGGCCGCCTGCAACACAAATGCCGCCATACAGAGCCTGACCACGCCCTTCGGTGTCACCGGTAAAAAACTGTTTAAATAGCATAATGGCAATGCTGTGCACCCAGCTAAACGAAAAGCCATGCATGACCTGCAGGCCAGCCAGCACCCACAGGTCATCCGGATTGGTACTCATTACCGCCCAGCGCACCGCGGTCAGTGCCAGACTGATAAGCAAAATAATATTGATAGAAACCCGCTTTAGCACCCAGGGCAGAGCTGCAAACAGTAACAGTTCAAAGATAACCGCCACTGACCACAGATTCCCGATCGTGTCTTCGGCAAAACCGTGCTCTTCCAGATACAAACTGAAAAAGCCGTAGTAACTGCCATGACTGGCGTTGGACAAAAAAAACAGCACCACCATCACCAGTATGGCCGGCTGTCGGAGCATAGGCCAGACCGGCACCGAGCTTGTCTGACTTTGTGGTCGTGCACCGCCCTGATTAAGCATACCTGCCAGCCACAAGGTAGCCATGACAATCAGAATCAGGGTGGGAAGCAGGGTAATGTGAAACACACTGAGCAGCTGTCCGATTCCCCAGACACACAACACAAACCCGGCAGAGCCGGTTAGCCGAATCAGGCTGTAGCGGGATGACTGCTCAGCCAGATGACGCAGGGTGACCAGCTCAAACTGGGCAAATACCCCCTGCCAGAAAAAACTGCTGCCGGCCATAACCAGCAAAATACCGGCGTAGCTGTCCTGCACCAGATAAATAGCGCTGAACAATAATACCGATAGACTCAGCGCAGTTTTGACAATCCGCATGGGCTGACCAGTTTTATCACTGAGCATGCCCCAGAAATAACTACCGGCAATAGTCATCAGCACTTGCGCCGAGGTTACCCAGCCAATCTCTACGGCTGAATACCCATGGTGGCGCATCCACAGCATCCAGTAAGGCAGCATCGCTCCGTACAGTCCGCAGGTGGCAAAATAATAAAAACATAAGCGCAGGTAAGGTACAGCCGGTGTCGATGTCATTGTTATTACAGAAGGCGACTTTCTGGATAGATGTTTTGCAGTGTATAGTGCCCACAGGCAAAATGAAAAAAATTCGTTACCACCGAAACGCCGGTTTAAAGGCTTCACCGGTTAACTCAAAAAAGGATTGTATATGGCCAGACGTATCGGGCTGACAGTGCTGCTGGCACTGCTTTTATTAGTGGCGGTGGTCATTGGCCGAACCGTCATGTTTACGGCTGAACCGGTACCGGCAGACACCACACCACTGACTCAGCGGCCTGATACCGCTAACGTGGTTAAGCATCTGTCGCAGGCGATTCGCTTTAAAACCCTGTCCCATGAAGATCCGGCTAATGCCGATACCGCTGCGTTTGATGAGTTTATACGCTGGCTGGAAGCCACCTATCCGCAGGTGCACCGCCAGGCTGAACTGACCCCGATTAATCAGTATACCCGCCTGTATCGCTGGCCGGGCAAAGACAGCGCGGGTGCGCCGGTGCTGTTTTCAGCCCACTATGATGTGGTACCGGTCAACCCGCAAACGCGGCAAAACTGGACCCATCCCCCGTTTGCCGGGGTAGTGGAAAATGGTGTGATCTGGGGGCGCGGTGCGCTGGATGACAAAAGCGCCGTGGTGGCGTTAATGGAATCTATGGAAACCGCCATGGCCGCCGGCTTTACCCCCAGCCGGGATATTTATGTGGCGCTGACCCACGATGAGGAATCTGGCAGTGAGCTGGGGGCCAAAGCGGTAACCCAGTGGTTTGCCGACCAGCACATCAGGCTGGCCTGGTCGCTTGATGAAGGCTCATTTGTACTGGATGGGCTGGTGCCGGGCATGGATAAACCGATTGCCAGTATCAATGTGGCAGAAAAAGGATTTTTAACCCTGACCCTGACCGCCCATGGCCAGGGCGGTCACAGCTCCATGCCGCCAAAGGATACCGCCGTCAGCACGCTGGCCAGAGCCATTACCCGGGTGCAGGATGCTCCGTTACCCGGCGGCATGCAAGGTGTAACAGCCACCATGTACAGCAATATTGCCAAACACATGGATTTCACAAAACGCCTGCTGTTTGCCAATACCTGGCTATTCGGGCCGGTGATTGAGCAGGTGGTAGGACAGTCGGCCAGTGGCAATGCCATGCTGCGCACCACCACCGCGCCGACCATGCTTAGCGGCAGTATTAAAGCCAATGTATTGCCGGATACTGCCACCGCCAAAATTAACTTTCGTCTGCACCCCAGAGATTCCGTAGATACTGTTCTTAGCTGGGTAAGGCAGGTAGTCGACGACAACACCATTGATGTGACCGTGGATGAAGGCTTTGAGCCTTCGCCTGTGGCACCGGATAACAATCAGGCCTTTACGCTGTTAAGTCAGGCCGCTGCCCGGGTATACCCGGATAGCATTATTACCCCGGGGCTGACCATCGCGGCAACCGACAGTCATCATTATGCGACCATCACAGATGCCTACCGCTTTAACCCGATGGTGATAAATAATGACGATCTGGAAGGGTTTCACGGTGTAAACGAACGTATTACGGTTGAAAATATGGAAAATGCCGTCTTATTTTACTCGTCACTGATGCGCAATTTGTAATGCCTGAGTGGCTGATATGCTGCGCTGATTCAGGCATAATGTTACAGGTAACATTTTTAACAAAGCATCAGGTGTATGAGTAAACCCAGACGTGTCACACTGCAGGATATTGCAGATGCTGTTGGCATAACCAAAATGACCGTGTCCCGTTACCTGCGTCAGCCTGATGCTGTGGCAGCTCAAACCGGCACCCGCATCCAGGCCGCCATTGATACACTGGGATATATTCAGAACCGGGCGCCGTCCATGCTTTCCCGGGCATCAAGCAAAGCCATCGGCATTGTGATTCCGTCATTATCCAATCAGGTGTTTTCGGCATTGGTACAGGGCGTGGAGTCTGTGACCCGTGAATGCGGGTACGACACTCTGCTGGCCCATACCAGTTATGATGAATACGAGGAGCAGGATAAAATCGCGGCACTCCTGTCCTATCAGGTAGATGGGCTGATTCTGACAGAAACCCGGCATACCAATAAAACCCGCCAGATGCTCAAACAGGCCGGCATTCCGGTGGTAGAGGCCATGGAACTACCTGCCTTGCCACTGGATATGGCGGTGGGGCTGGACCATCAGCAGGCAGCGCGGCAAGCCACCCGGCGGTTGCTTGAGCAAGGCTGTCGGGCTCCGGTGTATCTGGCCGCCCGCATGGATACCCGTACCCTGCTGCGCCAGGCAGGCTATGCGCAGGCGATGCTTGAAGCGGACCGGCAGCCGGTGACGGTCAAAACCACTGAGGCATCTAATTTTTCGGCCGGTCGTCAGCTGATTGAGTCAGCGCTGCGCGACTACCCGGCGACTGACGGTGTGCTGTGCACCAACGACGACCTGGCGGTCGGTGTCATCTTCTGGTGCCACGAGCAGGGCATTGCGATTCCCCAACAAATGAAAATTATTGGTTACAATGGACTGGATATCGGACAAGCCGTGACGCCGATGCTCACCAGCATTATCACGCCCCGGTTCGAAATCGGTCAAATCAGTGCCCGCTACCTGTTAGAGGCGATTAACGGTGTTCGGCCGGCCAGACAGCACCATGATGTTGGTTTCAGCTTTACTCATGGCATGACGGGCTAGGATTCGGCTAGCGCCTGACCAATATTACTGACGACTTCTTCCACCGGCGGGGCAATCGAAATAGTCAGAACATCGGTTTCCTCTTCGGTCGGGCGTTGCAAGGCGGCAAACTGGCTATCCAGCATACCGGGCTTCATAAAGTGGCCTTTGCGCTGGCGCATGCGCTCGCCGATCATTGCCTCGTCTCCATCCAGAAAAACAAACACCAGATTCTGATTATCCCGCCGGATAGCATCACGATAGGCTTTTTTGAGTGCAGAGCACACAATCACACCGCCTTCCTGTTTATGAGTAAAACTGAATGCAGCATCATTAATACGCTGTAGCCAGGGCGCCCGGTCGTCATCGTTTAACGGATGTCCTGCAGCCATTTTTTCAATATTGGCTCGCGGGTGCAGATCGTCGCCATCAATAAATTTTATCTTCAGTGCCCGGGCCAGCTCAGCGCCAATCGTGCTTTTGCCCGACCCGCTGACGCCCATCACAATGATACTTGTCGCTGCCATATCTGCCCCTTTTCGGCCAAACCTATGAATTTTGGGTTAGGCTGTTAAAAAATTGTTTACGTGAGAAATGTTATCGGTAACATGTTACCGGTAACTAAACTAATTGTGAATAATATTATTTTAAACAGGACAATCTATGGATTCTGTGACTCACGCTGCTGACCCTGCGTTCTTGCTGGCTACCGGAGCCGGCGCTATTGTAGTGCTGATGATATTAATCATCCGCTTTAAGGTGCATGCCTTCGCGGCCCTGACTCTGGTGAGTCTGCTAACTGCGCTGGTAACCGGCATTACCACCGACAAAGTTGTGCCGGTGATGATGTCCGGGTTTGGTTCAACCCTGGCCGCGGTGGCCCTGCTGGTGGGGCTGGGTAGTATGATAGGAAAAATCCTGGAAGAAACCGGCGGCGCGCGAGTGCTGGCCGACACGCTTATTAACCGCTTTGGGGAACAGCGAGCGCCATTTGCGCTTGGTGTCGCCTCACTGATGTTTGGTTTTCCGATCTTTTTTGATGCCGGTTTGATTGTGCTGATGCCGATTTTGCTTAGCGTAGCCCGCAAGGTAAATGGTTCAGTACTGCATTTTGCCCTGCCGGTTGCCGGTGCCTTTGCAGTGATGCATGCCTTTGTGCCGCCCCACCCCGGCCCGGTTGCCGCCTCTGATCTGCTTGGCGCGGATATCGGCCTGCTACTGGTTACGGGTCTGCCACTGGCAGTCATTACCTGGTATCTGGGCGCGTATCTGTACAGCCGCTATGCTGGCAACAAATTTGTTATCCCCGTGCCAGAGCTGTATCAGTCGAAAAATGATGAAAAGGTGTCCAATCCGCCCTCTTTTACCACTGTTATGACCGTGTTGCTGGTACCGGTATGCCTGATATTTCTGGATACCGGATTAAACAGTTTGCAGGTCGCCGGTTATATTGCCGATGATCTGGCCTGGGTGGATACCCTGCGCATGTTGGGCAACACACCGGTTGCCCTGCTGCTGACCTTGTTACTGTGCCTGGCGTTATTTACCCACCGCTTTGGCAAAGCCAATATGGAAAAGCTGTGTACTGACTCATTAGCTCCGATATGTGCCGTGATTCTGGTAACCGGTGCCGGAGGAATGTTTGGTGGGGTGCTGCGTAGCAGCGGCATTGGCGATGCACTGGCCGACTTGCTTTCGGCCTCCGGTATGCCAGTGATTGTCGCGGCATTTGTTATCTCAACCTGTCTGCGCGTGGCGCAAGGCTCAGCCACCGTAGCCCTGACAACCACCGCCTCGCTCATGGCTCCGGTAGTCAGCGCCACCAGCGGGTTGTCTGAGCTGGATCTGTGCTTTATTGTCATTGCCATTGCCGGAGGGGCCACCGTGTTATCACACTTTAACGATTCCGGTTTCTGGCTGGTGTCCCGGTTACTGGGCATGGATGAAAAAACCACATTAAAAACATGGACTGTCATGGAAACCCTGTTAGGCAGTATTGCCTTTTTACTGGCAGCCGGTTTATCGGTGGTATTTTAGCAACTGTGGCTAGGCTGTGGCCGGCTGGGCGTTTTTCGCTCCGGCTGGCGCGCAGCGAAAAGCCAGTGCAAGGCAGTAAGCCACGACCAGACTCATCATCACCATTTCACCACCATCTTCAATCAGTCCGAACAGGCTTTTGCCCCAGGGCACCATCTGATGCAGCATATCTACCACAACCCCGAAAAAACCGATTCCGGCGACCAAAGCCAGCAGATAGTGAGTGTGCTGACGGGCGCTCTGACTCGCAAAATAGTAAGCGATAAATAAAAACGTAAAAAGTATGCCGGCAGCAATAGCAGTAACCAGCAGCTCTCCAAAATCCTGACCGCGCAAACCGAATGCACGGGGAATCTCAAACGCACGTACCAGCCCCGCGCCAACCGATTCGTGTAATCCGAGCGAGTCATCCGCCAGCAGGTATAAAAATATCAGCGCCCAGGCCACATAAATTACCGCGTGAGTGCGAAGAGCAACAAGTAAAAACAGGCAGGCAATCCAGAATTCTTTGATGTACTGAAATACTTCAGAATAACTGCGATCTTTGGTGAGTAAAAAATGCGGGTGGCTGACTACATCAAATTTATGCAGCAGATGACCAAAGATAAAACCGGCATCGGCCAGCAAGATTAAACCCAGTAAAACCAGTACCGGATAGGTGAAGGTGCGTTTCAGATGCGCCATTATCGTCCCTGTCATAGTTTAGTTGTACTAAAACTTTAACTAAACAAACACAATTAGGGATCATCGTCAGTTCACACCGCAGCCACCGGTTTGACCATTTCACGCTGGCGCTCCCGGACCATGGTCGCGGTGCGCTCCAGTGTCAGGGTTAAGCGTTCAAACATCCCTTCAATCAGTTTCAGATCATTATCATGCCGGGCATGTTTACGCAGCTGCGCCAGTACCTCTTCACAGGCCGGACGAAACCGGCGCAGCGGCCGGCCATTGGCGGCATCGGTAAAGGTATCTGCCAGTGCATATTGCCAGCGTTTGAGGCTGTCACTGAGGTCCTCATCGGTCATACTTTGTACCAGCTTACGCAGCCGGATTGACGTATGTCCCATGTTCAGACCGGTCAGTCCCAGATCGGTCACTACCCGGGCTTCGCTGGCCATCCCCTTATCGTAACTCGCCAGCCGCAACAGACGGTCGCCCATCCTGGCGTTGAACCAGTGCTGGGGCGCTTTTTGCTTAATCAGACGCTTGAGATCCCGCCGGGTCGCCGCCAGCAAACGGCGCTGCAGGGTCGGCACACCCGGCCCTGTGATAAGACGAAACACCCAGTACAGAATACTGACGCCCACCACAATCGACAGCGCCGCGCTCAAGGTGTAATCAATGGCAAACGACTGGCTCATATCATTGGCCGGGCGCACTAAAATGGTAAACGGAATACAAAAACCCAGCCCGTACGGCAGCGTGGCGCGATTAGCAACCAACATCAGCCCCAGAAAATACGGCCCGGCCAGCACCAGTATCAACACCGGATATTCACCGGTGCTCTGTGCCAGCAGGTTAAGAGCAAAAAACACCGCGGTGGGGATCGCTACCGCCACGCCAATCAGCATACGTTTGAGTGCAGTTTTTACTATTACCGGGGGCATACGGGCAAACATGATAGAAAATATCACCGGCAGAATCATCATCATCACGGCGGCTGTTGAGCCAGTATACAGCCATAGAAACGCCCCCACATTAAACACTAAAAAAGTACGAAACCCGGTTGCCAGGCCTATCAGGGGATCCCGGTACGGGCTGTGCTGCGGTGCTTTTAGCAGCGACTGCTCACCACGAAATAAGGCATTGTAAGCGCGCAAAACCAGCACCAGCTCGGCCACCATTTCCTGGGCGGTTTTCACCAGCCGGGCTTCCAGCGGCGAAGAAGAGTCTAAATCTGATGCCTTTTTTAGCAAACTGCGACGCTGCTGCTGAGCAAGCCGGTAACATTCCTCGTAATCCTGCGAATCAGCGATACGGGCCAGGTCTTTGCGCAGCCCTTCAAGCAACTCTTTAAGCTGCTCTGACAGTATATGGGGGTGGTTTCGCTGCAACCGTCCAAACACCTGGATGACCGCAATAAGCGACAGAATTTTATTGGAGATCACCGTTGCCGCACGAGACCGGCCCGGTCCGTAGGGACCCTCATAAGTAACCGCGCTGGCATCATCGTTCAGTGCCGCAAGCATTTCCAGTATGGCATCAATGCGTTCATGGCGGGCTTCATGCGAGCCTGCCGGGTCGAGTTCCAGGACCAGGTAATTGAGCGTGTGATTGATAGAGGTGCGCGCCTGTGTTTGCAGAGCAGTTTTCACCCGCCGGGGTAAAACCAGCATACTGATTGTCATGGCGCACAGCGCGCCGACAATGATTTCGGTTACCCGGGCCTGCGCAATAGAAAAGATACTTTCGCTGGTCACGCTGGCAGGCTGCACCATGGTGAGCAGCACGATAATCACCGGAGTGACGCAGGCCATGGCAAAGAAGTAGATAAAGTTAACCCGGCGAACCATGGCTGACATCGCCGAGTTTAATCCCAGCCATACCGCGAGCGCGCCCATAGCCGGTACCGGCGCTGCATGCAGAAAATTGAGCACCAGCACACCGTACAAACCGCCAATTAACGTTCCGCTGATTTGGCTGACGGTTTTTTCCACGACCATGCCGCCTTCCGGCCTGATTTGCAGAAACACGGCGGAAACTACCGCCCAGTAGGGTTTGTCGAGGTTAAAATACAGAGCTATAAATAGCGCCATTGCCATCGACAGTACGCCCTTGAAGCCGAAAACAACCGCTTCGCGAGTGGGTGTCAGAAAGGTGGCAGCAAGTAACGGCAGCTGCATCACTTACTGCTCGTTTAAGTGAATCGATACCGTTGTACCGGCCACCAGCCGGATATTATCCGGCAGCGGGTCAAGCTCCACATCTACCGGTACGCGCTGGGCCAGTCGCACCCAGTTAAAGGTTTGCTGAATTTGTGGCAGTAACTGATTATTACTGGCAACCGTACTGTCGGCAATAGCCTCACCGATGCTTACCACCTTGCCGGTCAATTCAGTTTTACCACTCATCAGTTTCACCGTGGCCCGCTGCCCAATGTGCACCAGTGGCAGTTTGGTTTCCTCAAAATAGCCGGTAACATAAAAAGAGCCCTGTTTAACCAGCGACAACACCGCCTCGCCCTGGCTGACATAGTTTCCCTCGCGCAAATCCAGATTGACAATGGTGCCATCGGCCGGCGCTTTGACCCGGGTTCGCTCAAGGTTTAATTGCTGGGTGTTTAGCTGGGCCACCGCCAGGTTATAATCGGCTTTGGCCAACTCAGCATTGATGCGGGCGGTCTCAAGATCTTCGGAACTGATGGTTTGCGAGTCAGCCAGATTCTGACGGCGCTGATATTCATGCTTGGCCAGCTCCCAGGCATAATGTTTGTTTTCCACCGAGGCCTGCGCCTCAGAGATCGCAGCCTGAATTCTGGCATCATCGACAGCAAACAGGGCATCGCCTTTACGCACCTTTTGATTGTCTTTCACAGATAACTGCGTGACCCAACCCGATACATCCGGCGCGATCATGGAAATATCAGCCCTGACCCGTCCGTCCCGGGTCCACGGTGAATACAGGTAGTGATCCCATACCCAGCGACCAGCCACAACCGCAACCGCAACTACCAACAGTGTTACGACAATCCGAATCACCGTTCCCATGAATTTTATCTCCCAGCAACAAAGACAACAGCAGCGAGATAGCAGATAAATAATGCAACCTCGAACCAGGCAGGTTTCCAGATACGCGGGTACAGGCCGGTTTTATACAACACCAGCCGGGTGATGACAGAAAGCAAAAAGGCCATAGGCACCAATACCACCAGCGGGCTTAGCAAAAGACCGCCTAGCGCAACTTCTTCAAACATAACCTGTATAAATCACGTTTTCGTTATTTATGATTAGGCTGACAGGCCGGTAAAGATCAGTTTTTACTGTGCTTATACTGGCCTGACAAGCTGTACCTGCCTGCTATCAGGCAATTAAATCATGGATTGACTCAATTGATGGAAGCTGATGTTCTGGCTGATAAAACAAGCGGTTAAGACGGCCCAGAAAGTTTACGTGACGGCTGGGATCATGAGATTTTACCCGCCTCTCACTGGTGGTTTGTAAGAACTCCCAGGGTTGCAGGTTCAATGCGGTAATTTCCTCATCCGTGGCGCCCAGTGATGCCACCGTAGACAGAATGCGCTCGGTTTTACTTTCGTTTGTTTCAATGATGTGGTCGCCGTACAGCGCCTCCAGCGGACGGCTGACCGCTGCCAGTGTATAATTGATGGCATGCCATATTTCATCATGGGAATGATACGACCCCTGGGGCGCATAATAGCCTTCAATTTCCCATTCCAGCTCTGCATTGCTTGCGGCAATAGAGCTTTCGGCCTGTTCACTGAAAGATAAATCTGGCCGGGCACCGATATTGTAGGCATCCACCGACATGGCCACGCACACGACAATATCACCCAGCACTTCGGGCTGGTGATACAGTGCTTCAAAAGCGGCGCGCTTAACCCCCATCCAGCCATGTACCCGCATGGGTTCTTGTAAAAACTGACGCACTTCAAGGGGCAGATCCTCACCGTAGCGCTCGATAAACAGCGGCAGCGGATTTTGCTGGGGATCATCGTTAGGCATCCATACCTCGTATTCCTGCCGGTTGTCTGCCTTGCCCCGGCTTTTAATGCCAAAAGACAGATTCACCGGCCGGCAGATGCTGCGATCCTCATCCATTTTATGAAAATATTCAGAGCGCAGACGCTTGATAAACGGAGCCTGACTGTTTGCCAGAGCCGCGGTAGGATAACGATAACCCACATCACTGTGTTGCACATCATGCAGCTGTGGTAACGCCTGACGTAACTTAGTACGTACCCCCTTAAGCAGGTCCAGGGAAGGTAACACAATACTGCGCTCAGGCTCTACGGTAAGCCGCTCACCATTAGGGCCGTAAAACTTTGGCGTTTTATGAAATTCGTAACCGGTCAGTCCGAGCTGCCTGACAGAGTCATCACGCAGGGCGGCCAGTTCAGAGAAAAGCACGGAATGGTTTCTGAGATGCTTTAACAAAGGGCGTTGGGACATAAAGCGACGTCTTCCTCAGGAAATATATGCAATCTATACCTTTCAATGTGCCACACCGATCGATTTTTGCGAACAAGTTTTTTAATCGATTAAGATTTGTAAGTACTGACGTTTGCTCACAATCATTTTGAATGATACCTGCTATCGGCCCCATCCGAGTTTGCGAACAAGCCGGTCTTTGGTGGCATACCAGTGATTTTTGGGCAGCACGGGAGCATCGCTGATGATTTGTTCAAATGGAATACTGGCCATCGGCCGGGTTGGTACATGGGCCATCAGCAGCGACGCGACCGGTAACGCGGCCACCCGTTGCAGCGAGCGCCGGTACTGATTCGGGTGGCAAATGGGATAAGGCGGACGCAGCTGTCCTTTTACCTGCACCAGCAAATCGGCCACATACATTTCACCACCGGGTACATGCCGTAAAGACAAGTCATGATCAGTGTGACCTGGCGTGTACAACACCTGCCAGTCGCTAAACCCTGGCAAACGCTGTTCATCTTCCAGTATCAGATCCGGCTTTAAAATGGGGGAATACCAGCCATTTTTACGCGGTTTACCTAACCGCTTGGCCACCCAGTACATCAGCGCCACATCCACCGCATGCGCTATCCGGCCCGACAGGCCGGCGTACCAGGCAGAGGCTTTAGGGTGCGAGGCAATCTGCGCGCCACTGAGTGCCCGCAACCGGTGCGCCCCGCCAGCATGGTCAGGATGC
The DNA here is from genome assembly GCF_005222225.1 of Salinimonas lutimaris. Lineage (GTDB taxonomy): Bacteria > Pseudomonadota > Gammaproteobacteria > Enterobacterales > Alteromonadaceae > Alteromonas > Alteromonas lutimaris. Next base: position 150,597 of record NZ_CP036536.1, on the reverse strand, counting down.
ATATGAGTGACCACAATCAGTTTGAGAGCCGATAACGGCAGCTGCAGGGTGTGTTCAATAAACTGGCATACCATCGGAATATCTGCCCGGCCACAACCATCAAGCAGCAACAAGCGATCGCCCTCGCGAACCAGAAAAATATGTTGGATATACCCTTTAAGCGTATGAATTTGCATAAATTGCCTGATTACATTTACACGTAGTTAACATTATCAGAATACTGCTGGTTAGACCACAAAACCTTATCCCTGTTTGCCACCGCTATGGTGCCGGTCAGACCATCACCAAGGTTTATGCCGCAATAATAAAGGTGCCCTGCATTAGACTGTAATGCCCGGGATACGTGCAAAAGAACCGGTACTCCTGATTCTGTTCAAGCCGTGAAATATCTAATGTCACGCTGGTTCTCTCACCTCCGCCAATGACACTGGTAGCCGCAATAACCCGGCTGTCTGCCGGCTTAACGTAATTGTTGTGCGGCCCGGCACGCAAGCCATCGCTGATTACCTGTTGCATATCGTCTTTTCGGGCCAGTATCCAGTTATGCCCCATCACGCTTTTGGGTAATTTACCACGGTGACTCAGAGTCACTGTAAACCCGTCGCATGTTTCAGGAACATGAATGGTGCTGGTGTTGTAACGCATAGTATCACTAGCGCTGATGGTGGTTTTGCAGTCCTGTGCCATAGCGGAAAACGCGGTGAGCGTTAGCAATAATAAAAGAAGGGATTTCAAAGTCTGTCTCGTTTGTTGTCGTGACAGCACTATAACCGTGACAGGAAGCGAACGCTTACAGGATAAATCGATTTGGGTAACCGCGAATGACGATTAAACCAGAGCAGCATACACTGCTCTGATTGACTGGCTTAAACCATTTAGCCTACTGTCAGCGTGCCTTTCATCATGCTGATGTGGCCAGGAAAAGAACAGAAGAACGTATAGTTTTCGCCTTCTTTGAGTGTGGCTACATCAAACTCAACAGAGGTTTCTTCACCACCACCAATAATTTTTGTCGCTGCCAGCACGCGATCATCACCAGATTTAAGGTAATCGTCTTCCAGCCCGGCTGTCATACCGTCTGATACCACCGCCTGGGCCTGGTCTTCTTCAGTCAGTACCCAGTTGTGTCCCATCACCTGCTTAGGCATTTTACCACTATGCGTCAGCGTAACCTTAAATGTGTCACAAGAAGCCGGTACCGACATTTCCTTGGTATCAAACTGCATAGCATCAGTGCTATCAATGGTGGTTTCACATTCAGCGGCAAAAACCTGCTGTGATGCAGCAAGCAGCACAGACGCAGTCAGCAATTTCTTCAGCATGGTAAGTCCTCATTTTAAGTATCTGTTAACGTGTCGATTTCTATCCTAGCACTAATTTACAGCAGTACCATAGCGACACTGGCCCATAATATCCTGCCTTTGGTAGGATAAATTTTTGTCGAGCCATCAAAAAAGCCACCGGCAAAGGTAGCTTTTTTCAGTCAATTAGTGCGCTTAATCGGCCCGCTGTTCGGTAACCAGGTGCATAGGCGCATCCAGCTGTTTGCGCAGTTCTTTAACCTGTTTGGGTGAGACTTCTTTTGCCTCATTGCCCCAGCTGTTACGCACGTAGTTAAGCATGTCGGCAATCTGCTCATCAGTCATGGCCAGGCCGTACGAAGGCATACCACCGGCGGTCTGAGTAGTGGCGACATGCGGCTCTTTACTGCCGGTCAGCATAATATGGATCAGGTTGGTTGGATCATCAGCCAGAATCGAGGCATTACCGGCAAATACAGGTACGGTGCCAGCCACACCCTCACCTTCACGACCATGACAAGACGCACAATTCACTTCATAAGCCAGATCTTTATTCATGCTGGCTACATCAAAGGTATTGTTAACCTGACGCATTTTTTCTGTCGAGGGCTTCTGCGCTTTTAAGTACACGGTAATGGCCTGAATATCTTCATCAGTCATGTATTGCAGTGAATGCTTCACCGCTTCTGCCATTGGGCCACCAGCCACAGCTTTGCCGTCTGTGCCGGTTTTCAGATACCGCGCAATAGCCTGATTGTCCTGCGAGCCCACCAAAGTGTGCGGTGCAGGCGTAATATCCGGTGAATGCCAGCCGGTCATCGTAGCGCCATACAGGTACTGGTCTTCTTTTTCAGCGCCCAGCATATTGCGCGGCGTGTGACAGGTACTGCAATGCCCCGGGCCTTCTACCAGGTAACGGCCGCGGTTAATCTGTGCGGTTAAATCTTCATCCTGCTCAAAACCGCTGTTGTCAAAAAACAGCATATCCCAACCGGCCATTGCCAGACGGATATTAAACGGGAATGGCATTCCTGCGTTCTCATCCACTTCGTGCTTCACCGGCTCAACGGTTGTCCAGTATGCCCACAGGGCGTGCATATCTTCATCGGTCAGCTTGCGATAGGCAGTGAAAGGCATTGCCGGGTACTCTAGACCATGAGAGCCAATACCCTGGCGAATCGCATTAAAAAAGTCGCGCTCGGTCATATTACCAATACCGGTTTCCACATCCGGGGTAATATTAGAGCTAAGCAGTACACCAAATGGTGTCTGCATTTCATAACCGCCGGCAAATTCACCATATTCGCGGCTATGACAAGCCGCACAGTCAGCAGCGCGCATCACATACTCACCGCGTTCAATCAGCGCCTGGTCATCAAAACTTGCATCTTTTAATGCGGTGGTGTCGTCTGCGACATCAGAGGCGCTGGTTTCAAGGGTTGTCCATGCCCAGCCACCAACAACTACCACTGCTATCACCAGCAGGGTTACACTTATTTTTACTGTGGATTTACTCATGGTCTGTGTGTGCCTTCAGGTTGCCTGTATTTTATGTGCAGTAACGCATAAGGGTTTAACGCCAAATCATAACGCTTACCGCTGATTAACAAACCGCCGGCTTACCGCTGTGCCAACAGATAAATGCAATCAGGTGGTGGGGTACACGCTATTACTGCTAAGGCAATACGCTTACTGATACATTGTAAGCTTCTAGTACGCCTGTTTGCTGAGTATGGTTTTAAACCACCTTAAAAGTTATTCATACTTTAAGATGACATTAACGGTTATAAAGGCGACCGGCGACAGATGGCAAAACCTTGTCTACACAGCCCTTTACCCGGCAACATCGCTGCACGGCTTTTTTGCAAAGCGGGGGATCCTAAAGGGACCTGATATAAAATTGCAATACACAACCGGCTGATATTCATGAAAATCAGGATATAGTCAGCTGCAGAGGATAAAGAGTGGCGAGAATAAAAACGCTGGATAAAGAAAAACGCCCTGTTGATCAGGGCGCATTAGCACTGACAGATCAATCGCCTGCTTGCTGAGGCGTGCTCAGTTGCTGTCGGGCATTGAGTTCTTTTCTCATTGTTTTTACTTGGTCAGTTGTTACGTTTGATGCCTGGTTACCCCAGTTATTACGCACATAGTTAAGAATCTCTGCGATTTGCTGATCATTCATTTTCCAGGCAAACGATGGCATGCCAGCGGCTGTCCGGGCGGTACTGGTATAAGCAGCACGTCCCCCTCTAAGCATGACATGAATCAGGTTTGTCGGATCATCAGCCTGCATGGCGGTATTGCCGGCAAAGCTGGGTACAATTCCCCTGATGCCCTCACCTTCCACACCATGACAGGCTGCACAATTCACTTCGTATACCAATGCCTGTTTGCTGCTAACAGCAGCAGTAGCTGGTGCAGTATTATTTAATGATGTATTGCTGTGCGAGGGTTTCTGCGCTTTCAGAAATGCCGCTATTGCAGTGAGATCTTCCTGACTCAGATATTGTAAAGAATGCTCCACCGCTTCAGCCATCGGCCCGCCAGCCACAGCCTTACCATCGGTGCCGGATTTTAGATAACGTACAATCGCAGCCGTTTGTTGCTGACCGACCAGTGTATCGGCGGCCGGCGTAATATCCGGTGCATACCATTTACCGATATTGCCACCGTGCAAAAACGCGTCTTGTTTTTCTGCCCCCAGTAAATTACGTGGCGTATGGCAGGTACTACAGTGACCAGGCCCCTCAACAAGGTAGCGCCCGCGATTTATGTTACCGGATGCTTCCGGGTTATGTTTTAACCCTTTGTTGTCAAAAAACAGCATGTCCCAGCCGGCCATAGCCAGCCGGATATTAAACGGAAATGGCATATCAGCATTTTCATCAACATCGTGGTTTACCGGCTCAAGCGTACTCCAGTAAGCCCATAGTGCATGCATGTCCTCATCTGAGATTTTACGAAACGCAGTGAAAGGCATAGCCGGGTACTGCAAACCGTGTGAGCCGATGCCCTGACGCACTGCATTAAAAAAATCCCGCTCGGTCATATTACCGATGCCGGTTTGTACATCTGGGCTGATATTAGAGCTTACCAATGTACCAAACGGCGTTTTCATCTCATAGCCACCGGCAAACTCGCCATACTCACGACTATGGCAGGCAGCACAGTCTGCTGCGCGCATGACATACTCCCCCCGCTCAATCAATGACGAGTTAGTGATACTTACGTCTTTTAAAGGTGTGACATCATTCGCCACATCGGAAGCGCTGGTATTCAATGCTGACCACGCCCATCCGCTGACAGCTAGCACGACAAGGACCAACAGGGTAAGGCTTACTTTCATTGTGGGTTTTGTCATAACGTTATGCACCTATCAGTTTGCCGGGATTTTTAACATACTGCTGGTGAATAGCCTGTGCAGTGCGTATTGCCAATGCGCCCACGGTGCCGGAGGGGTTATAACCGCCATTGTTAGGAAATGCCGAAGCGCCGACTACAAAAACATTTGGCACATCCCAGCTTTGCAGAAATGGATTCAGGGGAGCAGTAGCAGGATCGGCGCCCATGACCGCCCCCCCGATAGTGTGCGAACTCAGCTGACTGTAGGGGTTCCACTTTTCATCGGTTTCACGCCTTATCTTTACGCCTTCTGCACCCAGCTCCTGCATGATTCCCTGCGCTTTATCAGTCACATGATTCAGCATTTTTCGATCGTTGTCGTTCCAGTCAAAGGTTACCCGCAACAACGGCTGCCCGTGGCGGTCTTTATAGTTGGTGTCGAGGTCCAGATAAGTGCCCTGCGTAGCCATGGAAGTGCCCTGAGAAAAAATAGTGACTGCTTCCTGATAATCCCGGGCATAACCTTTTTTCCATTCACTCCCCCACCGTTTGGTGCCCGGCCGTAAGTTATCCATATACTTGATAGGCCCGCCACCTTTAGAGTAACCGTGAATACCAGCCCCGCCGATAAACCCCAGTCCGCTGTGGTCGAAATTGTCGCCGTTAAAGTCGTCAATTTGCACACCTATTGCCCCGCCTCCAATAAACGGATTCATTCTGTGCCCGGGCAAATAGCCCTGTACGGTAGAGCAGGTCTGATAGTTATAATTGCGACCCACCGTACCTTTACCGGTTTTAGGGTCGTAGGGCGTACCTATCTCAGACAGCAGCATCAGGCGCACGTTATCCATCTGGTAAGCCGTAATGACTACTACATCAGCAGGCTGAAAGCCTTCCTCACCATCGCGGGTAATAAACTTAACCCCTTTGGCGGTCTTTCCGTCATCGTGCTTAACCGCGTGCAACACTTCTGTTTCGGTTAATACGGTAAAATTTTTGCGCCGCATTAACGGTGGCAATACACAGGCCTGGGGAGAAGACTTAGAGAAATTGCCACAACCATGAAAATCACAAAAGCCGCAGTAGGTACACGGCCCCATGGTGACACCAAGGGGATTTACATATGCCTGCGAAACATTGCCAGCAGGCAGCGGAAAGGGCGTATACCCCATATTCTTTGTGGTGGTGGCGTATTTTTCCATCCAGTACGTATTTTTAAGGGCAGGTGTTGGATAACCGCGCTGACGAGGCCCTTCAAATTTATTCCCGCCATCAATCTTTTTGCCCTTAATATTACCAGCCTGGCCGGAGGCACCTGCAATTCGTTCAAAACGATCATAAAAGGGTTCCATTTCAGCGTAACTGACCCCCCAGTCCTGCAGTTGTAAACCCTGCGTATACTGATTGCCGTAACGCGCTTTCGTGCGACTGGCGACTTCAAAGTCCCATGGTGTAAAACGCCATAACATGCCTGCCCAGTGGGTACCGGCTCCACCTACATTCCAGCCAAACTGAAAAGCGGACCAGTTTCGTACCGGGGCAGCCTGCTGGTGATAGTTATTACGAAAGGTCAGTGTTTCAACTGCCATTGGCTGAGTCAGCTCACGACGCACGCCCCACCGCAATTCGTCAGGGTCAACTGCCGGCGGAAAGTCTGTGGCAGTATCTCGCCAGGCGCCTCGTTCTATGGCTACCACGTTCAGGCCTGCGCCAGTCAGTTCCTCGGCAATGAGAGAGCCCGCCCAGCCCAGACCCACAATAACAACATCCGTTTTTTTCCTTACCTGCATATATTCTCCTGATTACTGACTGACGGGTATTAAACTGACCGGAATTAACGCTAGGTCTTCATTATGATGAGTAACATATTTACGATAGTCATAACGGGCGCCGGGAAAGCCCACCATTTTCCAGCCCACCATGTCTTTGTTCCCCCCATAGATAGGATCAGCCAGGTAACTTTCGCGCACATTTTGCAACAACAGTTCAAAGAACGCGGCAGCATGAACGTTATCAGGTAAGGTAATTTCGCCGGCTTCCATTTGAGTTAGCAACGCATCCATTTGCTCATCGCTTAGCGCTTCGGGGGCTTTGTTGTAGGTTGTCTTCGTATAAGATTTAAGTGCACGAAGACCGGAAATATAGCGCTCTTTCGGCGTGGCCAGAAACTGCGGTGAGCCCATAATGGCCTCTTCATTTTCCGGGTTCAGTGGCTTTTCCAGATACAGTGCTTTTCCTGCGCCATAATCCCCAGCCAGTTGATCGTCAATAAATATCAGCGCTCCAGCTTGAGTCGCAGAGGGGCCATATTCATCAGCCGGAATCAGTCGGTCGAAAATCGCGCCTAGTGCACGCCGGTCGGCTTCATCGGTTAAAACACGAAAGTTGTTGGCCTGCGCTGGTTTAGGTAGATGATCAGCACTAAGTTGAGTATCTGAAGGTATAGCAGTGAGTTCTTTGGCATCCACTGTTGGCAGCGCGGTCAAAGCCGCAATCTGCCCCAGTGAACGCAGCGCATCTCGTCGGTTCATAGCATCTCCTGCTTAGGGGAATTTTGAATAAATTCGGGCAGGCTGCGGCGATAATGAAGCAAAAGTAATGAAATGACAGGAGGTGTGGTGTACCTGCGCTATCTTTGCTACTCGCCAGAATGAAGAGTGTTTACCTGTAATTCGGTTCGCATACCTGCCTAAGATATCCACCATACAGAGCATAAGGAATACAATCTCTGGTTAACCAGATGAACAACAAACAAACAGGATTGTTAACAGGTAGCAGACAACTCGTTAAGCGAGCTTTAACTATTTATAGCTTAATGCTTTAAGAAGATACCAGAACAGAAAAAGCCACACTGTTAAGCGTGGCTTTTTAAGATTAGATAAAGCGTCGCCAGTCTAACCAGCATCTTTTAATTTGCGGCGCAGTATTTTGCCTACCGATGACTTAGGGATCTCATCAACAAACAGAATATCTCTGGGCATTTTATAACCGGCCAGATTGTCTTTGCAGATCGCCAGAATAGCTTCTTCGCTGACATCCTCACTTTTACGCACCACAAACACTCTGACCTTTTCTCCCTGACGCTCATCAACCGCACCAACACAGGCAGCTTCCAGCACACCATCGTGCATACATACCGCATTTTCCACTTCATTAGGATAAACATTAAAGCCAGACACCAGAATCATGTCTTTTTTACGATCCACAATATGGTAATGACCGCGCTCATCTTTATAAGCCACATCGCCGGTTTTAAAATAGCCATCGTCGGTAAAGCTGGCTTTGTTGGCTTCTGGCTTGTTCCAGTAGCCACTCATTACCTGCGGGCCGCGAGCCGCCAGCTCGCCTTCTTCACCGTCGGGTACATCCCGGTCCATGTCATCCACAATGCGAATGCGGGTATGTTTAACCGGTTTGCCTATGCCGCCGTTTTCGGTAGCCAGGTTAATCGACAATACCGGTGAGGTTTCTGACAGTCCGTACCCTTCAAATACCGGCACGCCGGTTAGCGCCTGCCAGTTTGTGGCCGTAGAGGACAGCACCGCAGCACCGCCCCCCACAGATAATCGTAATGAAGAAAAATCCAGTTCCCGGAATGGCGGGTAGTTCAGCAGATTATTGAACAGGGTATTTACCCCGGTCAGCGCCGTGACCTGGTAGGCCTGCCACTGGGCCACAATGTGGTCGGCTTCTTTGGGGTTACTGATAAGCACATTTTTACCGCCGATAGAGAAAAACAGCATCAGGTTCGCGGTCAGCGCAAAGATATGATAAGCCGGCAATACTGTCATAATCACATTATCACCACCGGTGAGTGACGCCTCCAGCCGTTCGTAAGTCTGGCCGATATTGGCCATAATATTACTGTGCGACAGCACCGCACCTTTGGAGAACCCGGTTGTGCCCCCGGTGTACTGCAAAAAGACCGTATCTTCTGCAAGCACCTCCACCTGGGTGCAGGCTTGCCCCTGCACCTGTTGCATGGCCTCGCTCATCAGCGTGACCGGCTGCTCAATACCTTTACCGGCCGCTTGCTGATCTGTGCCAATGCATACCAGTTTACAGGCTGGCTTGTTGGTCAGTGCACTGGCCACGGTGGCGGTAGCGCTCTGGTCAAACACCAGTAAGCTCACATTAGCATCATCCAGCTGGTAGCTCAGCTCGCGGGCGGTATACTGCGGGTTAGTATTCACCTGCACAGCGCCAGCCCGCAAAATTCCCCACATGCTGACTAGAAAAGCAGGCGTATTGGGACTCATCAAGGCTACCCGATCCCCTTTTTTTATACCCTGCTGTTGCAAATACGCGCAAAACTGTTGCGACTGTTGTTGCAGTTCACGGTAGGTCAGTGTGGTATCCCGGTGGATGTAGCAAACCTGATCGGCGTACTTTTCTACTGACGCATCGAACATTTCAAGTAAAGTGGCGGCCTGCATAGTGGAAGGGATATCTGCCATATACGATCTCCTGCGTAAATTAAACATGTGTTTGATTTAATGACTATACAGTAAAATATTTGTTAATGAACGGGTACTTTTTATGATTGTTAAGCGTCGATTCACCGGCTTTATAGTGGCTCCTTCTATCAGCGGGGATTTGTATACGGCTTAATGCCAGACAAATCGCTGGCAGGCCTTATCCGCAAAAAGCTGGCAAAACGAGGTATACCGCGCCGGGTGACCCCGTAATGCTTAAAGGTGACCCAGGTGCCTATTTGAGGCGGTTGCCGCCGCTGCGCCAGGCTAAAGCCACTGCCCAGCCTGAACTGCACTCCGGTACGGGTTCTTACTACCAGTGCGCCCATCATACCGCTGAACTGGCCTTTCCCCGGCGTTATGGCTATTACCTGCGCTTCATCATCGCTGTAACGTTTCATCTTCAGTAATTGATGGTTTCGCCCGTCACGATAGCGAGCCAGACGATGGTGCAGCATCAGCCCTTCCCCACCTTGCTTTGCTACTTCATCGAGCTTTTGCTCGAGTTGCTGTTGCGTGCCTAGTCGCAACTGCGGTACTAGCTTCAGATAGGGGTTGCCTGCTTTTTCTATCAATCTCGCTATGTACTCAGCACGCTGGTAAAAAGGCGTATCAGGTTCTGGCCAGTCAAACACCATCATCGTTATGGTTTGCCAGCGCTTATCCGGTGTGTCAGACATCACCACCGAGGCAATAGTTTCAAACGCGCCTCGCGCCGACCATAGCTCACCATCCAGCGGCACAGCCGGCCAGTCAGCAGTAAACCAGGCGGGCGCATGAATTCGGTGACCATTACGGGTCAATAGCTCTTTGCCCGTCCAGCGAGCCCGAATGCCGTCGAGCTTTTCACTTACCAGGTAGTTTTGTATCTGTACAGGCTCGCTGAACACTGATGCCAGCTGCATTGGGCCGGTTTCAGCACGCGGGGCAGCGCCAGCACTGGCGCTTAGCAGCCCCAGAATAAACAATATATAGTAAGTGCAGGTCATGTACCCTCCTTGTAGCCACACAATAAGTGCTATGAACAATGACGGATACTGATCGAAAGACAGGTTTTACAATAAAAAGGCAGGCGCTACATACACAGCGCCTGCCTGATAACAACAACATTAGTTGGCGGGGTTATACGGCAGTGATGACTGGTGAGCCACAATACGCAAGTCACCTTCGTTATCTTTTACATAGGCAAATGTGTATTCCACTTTGGTCTCACCACCGCCAGTATCGGTAAAAAAGTAGTTGCCCATGGCCACAGCCATACGGCAGCTATTATTAATAATGCCCACATTATCAAACTTTACCTTGGTATAGGGTTTAATGGCAAAGCCCTTATCCTCGGCATAAGCTTCGTTGCCGCCCACAAAGTAAGACAGCGCAGCATCAAAGCTGGACCGAAACTGGTCGTTTGCCGCCAGCGTAGGCTTAAACAATACGCTGCTCAAATCATAGCCATACATCTGCTGAATAAAATCGCCGGCTTCTTTACTGTAATCGCCGCCATCGGTGTACACCTGCCCAATTCTGACAATACCGCTACCCCACATTTTCTGGGCGTTCACCACTTCACGCTCGGTTATACACTGGTCAGAATAAATCAGGGTGTTGTCGGCCATTGTGTGGGTTTGCGCCGCATCGTTAGAAACCTGCTGCGAGCGCTCATTAGTATCAGCCACTGCCGCACAGCCACTAACCAGCAACACCGCCGCCGCCACCGCACTTAACTGTAAAGCTTTTGTTTTATTACGCATGTTCATAGTAAGCCTCTTTATCGTCCAAAGGTGGAAGAACAATTTGAATAACCTTGAGACCAAGCATACCGATGCTGGATGAAAGAGACTTGTAGGGAACATTAAAAGAAGATTAACGCCGTCAGAACTTAGAAAAATAAAAACGCTTTTATTGCCCGGCTATTTTGTATAAAGAGTGTTACCTTGCTTAAAAGGTAGATGGTAGTCTGTAGTGATTCAGAACTATGCGCTGCAAGGAATGCAGCAGGAATTTTTTTTGAACAATACGATCAATTACTACAGCGAAAATGCCCAGCAATTTTTAACTCAATACGACTCTGTTGATGCTACCGAAGTTCATGCTAGCTGGTATCAACACCTCGCAAATTTACCCGTTGAATATGCATTAGATGTGGGAGCCGGTAGCGGACGCGACGCACGCTGGTTGGCTGAACAAGGCTGGCAGGTCACGGCGGTAGAGCCAGCCGAACAATTAAGGTTGTTGGCCAGTAAACTCCCCCATCCGCATATTCGGTGGTGTGATGCATCGCTACCGCATCTGGCTAACTTACCAGCCACTCCTCATCACTATTCGCTCATATTGCTTTCGGCGGTGTGGATGCATCTTCCTGACGCTCAGCGCGAGCCTGCCATGGCCGCACTAGCGAGCAAATTAGACTTACAAGGCACTTTAGTTATCAGCTTACGGTTTGGCCCGTCTGATCCAAAGCGGCCAATGTTCCCGGTATCAATAGAAGAAATACAGGAACTTGCAGCACAATTTAATTTAAAAATAACCAATGCTTCCAGCCGCAACATCGACCAGCTTAAGCGTAGCGATGTGCACTGGGAAACCGTATTACTTCAACACATGGAGTAGCTATGAGTGTGAGCCCTAAAAAAGGTGTTGCTGACTCCGCGCAACCTATTGATGCGGTAACCAAAACTTGCCCACTGCTTAGTGAGCCCCTCGGACGTGCATTGATTGAATGGCATACGACAAAACATAGCTTCACCGGAGACAATCTGCCGCTCATCAAAACCTCGCAACAAGCTCTAGAAAAGTTGCTGTACACAATTTTAATTCCAGTACAGAGAGTAATTGGACAACCAAAAATAACTTATGGATTTACCACATTTGAATTAAAGAAGTATATTCAGAAAAATGCACCGAAAGGTACCGCGCCTGAACTAGATCAGCACAGCGCATTTGAGGTAAACAGTAAGAACAATCAGATTTGCTCGCGAGGCGGTGCTGCATGTGATTTTTACGTAGATGAAATACCATCATCTAAAATTGTTTGCTTTATCGCACAAACACTGGAGTACGACCGAATCTATTTTTATGGAGATGATAAGCCAATTCATGTCAGTATCCATTTAACAGATTCATTGCGACACCTACAGATTATGAAGATGAGCCAAACAAATCGTAGATATCCTGGAGCAAAAGCTTACGGAGATAAAGCGATCCAACTTGCAGAGACTTTATAATGGACTCAGCCCTATTTAAAACACTGATAACAGAAGTAAAAGTGGGCAAAAATTTGCCTGACGCGATTTATATCCACGAAAATACTCTTGAGCATATTCCGGAAAAACTACGAAATATCATCTTAGCGGTTGGGAAAGCACTGAAAGTCCCTAGAGAAGACTGGAACTTGGTTAAGCTGTCTAAACGTCAGTTTTCATTAAGCCTACTTTCTTACCCTACTTTCGATACAGAGTCTTACCCCCCAATAAAGCAAAGCGTGACTGTAGACCTGCAAAAACTCACTCACAAGATTACTGATTACGCCAATTACGATAACCCTCCTATTCTTCATCGTAAAGAAACGATGGTTTTACCTAGTTATCGACATTATGAAGATTTTGTCCATATCACGCAGGAAGGTGAGCAGGCAGGCCTTTACGAGAAGCCTAGACACATTGGTTTTAAAGCGTCGTGGGAGGCTTTAATCCATTCTCATGGTTACGAACTAGTAGACGGTAGACTATTTCGTAACTCTGCACTACTTCAAAATTCGGATTCAACAAAAATAGAAAGAGACAAAACCGCTATAGCTCGGCATGATCTTTCTGCGCCGATGAAGTCATTAGCTAAACATGGTTATCTTGAAGGCGACTATTCTATCTTTGACTACGGTTGCGGTCGCGGCGATGACTTGAGAGAACTCGAGGCACACGGCCTGGATGCTCTTGGATGGGATCCCAACTTTCTTCCTGATGCAGACAAGGTTAATGCCGACATTGTTAATATTGGTTTTGTTATCAATGTTATTGAAGACAGGCATGAGCGAACTGAAGCACTGCAAGGTGCATGGCAACTTGCAGATAAACTCCTAGTCGTATCTGCTATGCTCGCAAATGAGAGCTACTTAGCACGATTCACGCCTTATAAAGACGGCATTATTACCAGCCGCAACACCTTCCAAAAGTACTACACGCAAAGTGAACTGAAAATGTTCATTGAGCTAAGTATTGAAGAAGAACCCATCGCAGTTGCCCCTGGAATTTACTTTGTTTTCAGGGATAAGCAACTCGAGCAGGCATTTTTGCAGCACCGACATAAGCGGCAGTATTCCTGGGAGCAAAAGGCGAAACCCGTAGACTTAGAAAAGGCTAAGACTCAACTTTTAGTAACCAAACATAGCGAACTCTTCGAAGCGTTTTGGAAACATTGCCTCTTACTTGCTAGGTGCCCTGCGAAAGATGAGTTTGAACGAACTGATGAGCTCATTGAGCTATTTGGCTCAATAAAAAAAGCTTTTCGCCTAACACAGGCTTATTTCGGTTCGGATGACCTTAATATTGCACGCCAAATGCGAACTGAGGACTTACTTGTCTATTTTGCTGTTGGCTTATTTGGTAAAAGAAAACCTTACACAAACTTACCAGAGCAGACAAAGAGAGACATCAAAACTTTCTTCGGAACCAACAAAAGTGCTCAAGCGCAGGCTACAGAGTTACTGTTTCAGATAGCCGATATACAACGAATAGAAGAAGAATGTTTGAAAGCTCATGCAAGTTTACCCAAAAGCGTACTGTCTGAAGAGCTTGGTCAGCCACACTCTTTAACGCTTCACAAACAATATCTAGACCTATTGTCTCCACTTCTACGCATATACATTAGCTCAGCGTTGCAGCTGTATGGCGAGCTCGAAGATATCCAGTTAATCAAAATACATATCACTTCGGGAAAACTTACCTTGTTAGGGTATGAAAATTTTGACAAAGCAGCAGCGCCGCGACTAAAAGAGCGTGTTAAGATAAAAATGGGAGAGCAAGATGTTGATTTTTTTGATTATATAGAAGAAAAAGACAATCTACGCCTTGAAAATAAAAATGAATTTATATCGTCACCTATTAAGGCTTAGTAATTTGAATAACTTCCTTAACAAAGAGCTAACCAGTAAATATATCGCGTTATTTAAATACACCACGACTTCATACAAGTTTCTGTTTCTGAAGTCTATATTAACAAGGGTGACCAACGGCGAAAGTATCCTTGATATAAATGAAATCGTGTTAGATATAATGGTAGAAGCTTGGTACCCTAATCAATATTTTAAACTTTCTTTTGGCTGTCAGGATAAAATTTCAACCCTTTTTGATAAAAATAACTTTGAGATTAACGAAAAAACACCTATAACCTCTCCTAAATTTTCAGAAATACTGCGTAAGCAAATTAAGAGCAAGATAGATCTTGAGCAACTTTCAAGCGCTCTTTCGCGTTATGTTAAATTTAGGCTTTTAACCCCATTTTTCACTAGCGAGCTACGAAGCAGGCCCGACTCCCAGAAAAACAAAATAATTCAAGAGAGTGCGTTAGTATATTATGAATCCCGAAGACCATTATATAAAATAGAAGCGTTTTCAAACAACATACATATACATCCGTGCTGGTGTGATTTCATTACTTCTCATAGTCCTCTACTATTGAGTTATCTACAAAAAGAGTGGGTGGAATTCCTACAAAAGAAAAACCCAACATACCAGCTATAGTATTTAAAACTCACCCTCCAATCGATAGACCCCCTCTCGATAGACAAAGGCAGTGCTGGATAGATATCCTAGAAAAGAAAAAGGTTAAATGTATATATAGTGATAAAACGCTAAGCCCAAAAGCATTATCTTTAGATCATTTCATTCCATGGTCATTTGTTTGTCATAACAAAGCATGGAATTTAGTTCCCACTTTAAAATCAATAAATAGTAGTAAAGGCAATCAACTTCCTTGCCTAGATACTTATCTTGAAAAGTTTATAGATACCCAGTTATTTTTGATGCAGCTTCACTTTGCAGAAGACTCAAGAAACTGGAAGCTTCTCCGCGAAGATTTAGCAGTAGACTTAAAGTTGGATCCTGGTGAGATCTACACATCGCCAAATCAATTTCGGGACAAACTGGCGTCTACTGTTATCTCCCAGCACACTCTGGCTCAGCAACTCGGTTTTCAGAACTGGAATCTACAACATTAATTTTTTACGTAAATAAGCATTTTGATGTTTACAATCCGGCGATTTTACGTAAAAATTTTACGTAAAATCGCCGGAGAGCTTATATGAATTTATTAGACAATGATTTTTGCTATTCCTTCCCTGCTGTGAGAGGCGTGCAGGCCGGAAGACCATTTTACATTGCAACTTGCCCTCTTCGTATCATACCGAAAATCTTCATTTACGATGAAGAAGAAGTACCTCCAGAGTTACGCGCTCAGCGCACACTGAATAAGACTCGAATTCCGGAGATGAGCAGGTATTTGGTTGATAACCCAGATGACTATGTTTTTTCAGCACTTACAGCATCTGTAGGCAGCGAAGTTTCATTTATAGAGCAAGAAAATGCGCCAAACATTGGCACGCTAAAAGTTTCTATGAATACGAGCATTCTAATCAACGATGGGCAACACCGCAGAGCGGCAATTGAAGAAGCAATCAAGCATAAGCCAGAGCTCGGTCAAGACAATATCGCAATTGTGTTTTACATTGATGAAGGGTTAAGCAGAAGCCAACAAATGTTTGCTGACTTAAACCAGCATGCAATCCGCCCTTCCTCATCGCTTTCAACACTTTACGATGATAGAGACCCAGGCGCGCGCGTAGCAAAATATCTTGCGAATAATGCCAAGCCATTTATTGGCTTTACCGAGATGGAAAAAGGAAGTATTCCAGTAAAGAGTAATAAGATTTTCGCTTTAAGTGCAGTTAAACACGCAACCAGAGCATTGTTAGGAAAAGGCCCAAAGGACGATATTTCAGACGACGAACAACAGTTCGCTTTGCAGTTCTGGAACTGCATTAATAATAATATGGTCGAATGGCAATTAGTGCGGGATAAAAAGCTTGCTGTCAGTGAGTTTCGTCAGGAATATTTGACGGCGCACGGTATCGCTCTTCAAGCCATTGCGATTGTTGGAAACCATCTTTTGGACTTTGCTGAAAAAGAAAGAATCGCAACGTTAGAAAAGCTTAACTCTATCAACTGGCGAAAATCTAATCCCGAATGGGTCAAACGCGCAATGATGCACGGCAAGCTGTCCAAAGCTAGCTCAAATATATTTCTCACAGCACTAGAAATTAAACGCCAATTGGGACTTGAGTTATCTCAAGATGACCTTCAAAAAGAAAAAGACTTATTAGATTCATGACATTAGCCAAGCAATTTGATCTCGAAGACTATATTGAGTTCATCGATCAGGAAGAGTTTTCAGGTCTTCCACTCAAAGACTACGTAGCCAACGTACAGCGCGTTTATTTACAAGACACTAGACCATGGGTTATTGGCTACAGTGGGGGTAAAGACTCCTCTGCTGTAATGGTACTTGTTTACTTAGCACTATTAGGCTTAAAGCCTGAAGAGCGCCACAAACACGTGTTTGTCGTTGCATCTGATACACTGGTTGAGACACCTATTGTAGTAAACCACGTAAACCGCTCTCTTGAAGCAATTCAGCGCGGCGCCGCTCGCGATAAGTTACCCATCACTTCGCATAAAGTCGTTCCCAAAACGAAAGAAACTTTTTGGTCGAATCTTCTTGGTAAAGGCTACCCTGCACCTACCCGTAATTTCCGCTGGTGCACTGAGCGAATGAAGATAGACCCTGTAAGTACTTTTATTACCGACAAAGTAAATCAGTATGATGAAGTTATTGTAGTTCTTGGGTCTAGGTCGCAAGAAAGTGCTTCACGTGCACAAGTCATCGCTAAACACAAAATTGATGGCTCAGACTTGGCGAAGCACACTACGCTATCAAATGCTTTCATTTACACGCCAATTGATATGTGGGCGGTAGATGATGTCTGGAAAATTCTTCGCTTTTGTCACTTAGAGCAGCAAGACACGCCTTACGGCATGAAGAATAAATGGTTCGACAAGTACGACCTTGAATGGGAAACGCCATGGGGTGGTAAAAACCTTGTTTTATGGAACCTTTATAAAGACTCTTCTGGGCAGGGCGAATGCCCTATGGTTATTGATGAAACGACACCCTCTTGCGGTAATTCTCGCTTTGGCTGCTGGACCTGCACCGTTGTCACAAAAGACCGAGCAATGGAAAGCCTAGTGCAAAATGGTGAAACGTGGATGCTCCCTTTACTTAAGTACAGGAATATATTGTCACGAAGCACCTCCCCAAAGCTTAAAAAGAAATATCGCAGCCATATTAGAAGAGACGGTAGGTTAGCGTTTAAAACGCTTCGAGAAGATGGCGAGAAAATCTTAACCGACGATTACACTACAGGCCCATATAAGCTGAAGTATCGTAAACTAGCCTTAAAGTTACTTTTGAATATTCAAAAGCAGCTAGCAGATTCGGGTAGAGACGTAGAGCTTATTACTGTGCCTGAGTTACACGCGGTACGTCATGAGTGGTTAAACGACCCTAATGAGCCTGATTGGGACGATGATTTACCTATTATTTTCAACGAGGTCTTTGGTTACGATCTTGAGTGGTCGGTCGATGATACCAACCAGTTTAGTAGAGAAGATGCTGCGCTGATAACCGAAATAGCACCGGAATACGGTGTTTCACCTCAGCTAATTAAAAAGCTAATAGATTTAGAGATTTCAATGTCTGGGCTTTCTCGACGCACTGGTATCTATAAAAAAATAGGAAGGCTTGTCCAGCAAGACTGGGATTCAGCCGAAGAAATTATTAAACAGAATAAAGACAGTAGGCAAAATCAAATTAATCAGTCTAAAGAAGTACAAGACTACGAAGCAGAGTTGGCCGCAATTACAGCATCTTTGAATAAGGAGATGCAGATATGATTTTTAAAAAGCTAATCATGCAGAACTTTAGAGTGTTCAATGGCAAACACTCCCTTGATTTACAACCTAAAAAAGATGGCCTGCTATCTAAGCCAATTATTCTGTTCGGCGGTTTAAATGGTGCAGGTAAAACATCTATTCTTACTGCCATACGCCTGCTTTTATTGGGAAGACGCGCACTTAGTTTTATTCCAAATAATAAAGAATATGCAGACTACCTTTCACAGCAGTTAAATAACAAAGCAAAGAAAGAAGATAACTCGGCAAAAGCATCAATTAGCCTGGAGTTTACACACACTCATCAAGGCAAACACGGCGTATTTACTATCAATCGTACTTGGGGCGTTGATGGTAAAGAAAAGATAAGCTTTGAACACGCAGACGAAAATTCAAACTTAACCTCAGAACAAATTCAGACAATTATTTCCGAGATGATTCCTCCGGGCATTGGAGACTTGTTCTTTTTTGACGGTGAGAAAATTGCAGAACTAGCTGAAGATGATACCGGAGTTTACCTTAAAGAAGCTGTTCAAAAGCTACTAGGCTTGGATATTATAGAAAGGCTGAATATTGATTTGGATATATACCTTAATAAAGAAAGTGAAGGTAAAGCTTCAGCCACTATCCAAAAAGAAATTACTGACCTTCAAAAGCAGAAAGAAAGCTTTAAAGTAGAAGCCGACGCCTACAAAGAGCAAGCGAATGAACTTTACCCGAAGATCACCAGCCTTCGCTTCGAAATGAGTCAAATCGAAAAAAGCATTCAAGAACGCGGTGGTGCTTTTGCTATCACAAGAGACGAAGAAAAAGGCAAACAAAAGTCGCTAGAACGTGAAATAGATACCATCAAGGGTAAAGTACTCCACGAACTAGATGGTGCGTTTCCTTTGTCTTTAGCGCCAAACGCCGTAAACAGGCTGTTCCAACAACTTGCTCAAGAAAAAGAGCTCAAAGCAAAACAATCTTTTAACGAGCAATTTCTGGCACAAACTGAAAAGCTTGCGACTGAATTGTCAGCAGCCCTGGAGGCAGATGGGGCGCAGGTTAATGAACTACTTAAAGCCTATATAGTAACTAATGGTGGTATCAGAGCTGAAAGCACCATAAGCCTGGATATCTCTGATAGGGAATTCCACCAGCTTGAAAGCTTACGTGACGATGCAAATGAATCAAAAGCTAAGCTGGGAAACACGCTTTCAGAATTAACGGCAGCCGAATCAGTTTTAGACTCACTGACACTCAGAATTCAAAGAGCACCTGACGAAAAAGAACTGGTTAGTCTTTATGAACGCTTACGAGAATTAGACAAAGCAGTGGCGAAAGAAAAAGAGGTCTACAAAGACGTACTTCAAAAAGCGCAAAAATCCATGACTAAAGCTTTAGAATCAGCTAAAAGACTGGAAAAGCTGTTTAACCAGCAAAAAAATGAAAAGTCGTTACAAAAGGCCGTTGCACGAGTAAGCTCGACACAAGGAGCGTTACAGGAATTTTCGAAGAAGCTAACGCAGCTAAGAGTTGCTCAACTTGAAGACCTGTTTGCATTGGCCTACCGAAAGCTTGCTAGAAAAGAAGATTTGAAGCTGACAGCTAAGATAAATCCAGAAACTTTCGATGTAGCGTTGGTCGACCTCGACGGAATGGAAATTAATAGAAAGTCACTTTCTGCTGGCGAAAAACAGATTTTTGCGTTCGCTATACTAGAAGCGCTGGGCAAATTATCAGGGAAAGTACTACCGGTTGTTGTCGATACTCCACTTGGCAGGCTCGACTCTAAGCATAGAGACAAGCTAATAAAGCACTATTTCCCAGAAGCGGGAGAGCAAGTCATTCTCTTGTCTACAGATACCGAAGTCGATGCAGATTTCTACTCCATTTTACAGCCTGAAGTGTCGCATGCGTTTGAAATTAACTTTGACGAAACCACACGCTGTTCTTCAGTAACTGAAGGTTACTTCTGGGAAAATCAAAAAGCGGAGATTGCCTAATGCTACCTAATAGAATGCAATTATCACGTACTGTAGAAGAGCAACTTAAAAAATTGAAAGGCTACACGGGAGTAACCCCAAATGTATCTGCGCGTATCGCTTTTTTCCGTTCGATAGAGTCTGATTTCCGATATAACCCAGCGACAGAATACGCTACTAACGGTAGCCTCACACTGGACAAAATTACTTGGTTAGGACGAACCCAAGAGGTAACCGAACTTTTGTTAAAGCATACCTACCCTGATCTAGAAGGTAAGCAGCTTCAACAAGCTTGGGCTGCTCATGTGGAGCATGGGATAGCGTCTCTACGAAACCAAAAAAATATTTTAAAACTGGCCGCCAACTTACTTTAGCAAAGCATAATTTTTGGTAAGGCCTGAGATTTCCCGACACTTTTTATGGTAAAAATGTAACTTGTACCATAAGAGGTAAATCATGAGCAAAGGCATCCGTTTTTCGGACGAATTTAAGCAAGAAGCAGTTAATCAAGTTGTTGTGCATGGCTACAGCGTTGCCGATGTTGCTGGGCGGTTGAACATCAGCACCAAGAGTATTTATGGCTGGATGAGGACATTTTCTAAGCCGACGAAGCAACGTAAAGATGATGAGGACCTTAGAGCTGAAGTCGCCAGGCTTAAGCGTGAATTAAAGCGAACCCAGCAGGAAAGGGACATATTAAAGGAAGCCGCGGTGTTCTTTGCCGGCGAGTCAAAGAACGGTACCCGTTCGTAAAATCTCGTAGTACGGATTATCCGGTGAGACTGTTGTGCCAGGCATTAGAAATTCATCCTAGTGGCTATTATGACTGGCTACAACAGCCCGAGAGTAAGCGAGAAGAGGAAGACAAGCGTTTACTGGGTTCGATAAAGCAATTCTGGCTCGAAAGCGGTGGTCATCATGGCTACCGTAATCTGCACCTGGATTTACTGGAAGCGAAGATACCGTGTGGCCGTGATCGTGTGCTCAGATTAATGCAGCAAGCGAATATTAAAGCGCAAAGAGGCTGCCGCGCTCCCAAAGGCCGCTATGGTGGTAAGCCAGATGTGGTTGCAGCCAATAAGCTAAATCGTGAGTTTACAGTCTCAGTACCCAATCAGTGGTGGGTAAGCGACATTACTTACATTCATACACATGAAGGCTTTTTGTTTCTAGCGGTTGTTATGGACTTATACGCCCGCAACATCGTTGGGTGGCCGATGAGTGAGCGAATGACTGAAGAGCTGGTTATGGACGCGCTCACAGCGGCATATTGGCGTAGAAAACCAGATAACACTGTTTATCTTCATTCTGACCAAGGCTCACAATACAGCAGCCGTAGCTACAGAAAGTTACTTGGTTCACTCGATATTGAACCAAGCATGAGTCGGCGTGGAAACTGTTGGGATAATGCAGTAGCAGAAAGCTTCTTCAGCAATCTGAAGAAAGAGAAGATCAGGCGAATTAAATATAAAACCAGAGATGATGCTCGCCAGGCGATGTTCCATTACATCGAAATGTTCTACAATCCCAAACGTCGACATACCAGCAACGGTCGGTTGTCTCCAACAGAATATGACCGGCAGTATTTTAGGAATATGGAAAGTGTCTAGAATATTCAGGCCTTACCAGTGGCCCTGACGTAGTTGTTTATAGAGTTTACCACCGCGTAATTTATCAAGCCTGACATATCCATAAATCCATTCGTGACTCACGTGATGACCGATAATTTTGCCTACTCCAGCTATCTGCTCAGGACTCCATTTCTCGTTAATTCCGAACTCAACAAAGGTAATCGTCAGCTCAGATATTCTACGCTTTGCGGCCTGACACCGTCGCTTTAAAGCCTTCGCCTGAGCGACTTCCGGCAAATAGTGGTTATCCCGAATTCGATTACGATTTACTTCTCTACTGATGGTGCTGTGGCTCACGTTCAGACGCTTTCCGATCTTCCGATAACTGAAACCCTCGCGTAAGTAGGCCTCGATCTGGTATCGTTGTCCCTCGATCAACTGCTTGTAACTCATGGTAACTACTCTTGTTTTTTGGCGATTACAGAGTACCACCAACAGGCAGTTGATCTCTCCTCACCGTTTAACCATGAGTGGTGCACTTATTATCTGAATCCGGGAACTCGCGAGAACTAAATATGACTTGGGCTTTTCATGTTAAGGATGGAAGTTAATCTCTGAAGAATTGTAAGAATATTCTTGAATTTTCCGCGCAACTATAAATTGATATTGTCAACAGTAAGGCAAACTAAAAGTTTGCCTTACTGATCGCTGAAAATGTGTGTACACCACCTAACGACTTGAATTTATTAAAGCTTGGATTTTATCAGCATCATCTTCATTTTTCAGGTCACTGGGAGATATTAAATTTGTAGCGATATACAAGGTATTTGTTATTCGGGATCTACCAATTCCAGAAGCAGTAAAATAGTCATTTTTGAAGTCTACATTCCAAACTGGAAAACAAAAACTCTCAAACTCAGTTTTTTTAAATGGCTTACTGCTAGAAATCAAGTAGCGTTTCAGCAATGAAAATAAGGACTGAACTCCAATTGTTTTATAAAGGTACGAGCTTTTATCAAATCGTGAACTATCAAAGACCACATCAACGAAATCAAAAATAACTCTTTCTATCTCGTCATCATTTCCTTTGATGTACTCCTCGCGTAATGGAATTTTATGATTAGATTCCAGCTGCAGTCGTCCTTTTTTATTTCTATAATGAAGTATTACATCTCTGTCTTTTTTAGGGTTGCTAGTGATTAGAGACAAAATAGAGTCAACTAAAGCAGCCAAAGATAAAAAACCATTGTCACTCTCTGAATACTGAGCGCCTAACAAAATTTTGTGATAAAGCTTACTTTTATTATTGGTAATATACTCAATATTGTCATCGAAATTAAGTTTCCTAACTAAGGAGACCGCTAACTTCTCTGGAGACCAAAGAACACGATCTTCGTCATCAGACCCGAATCCATATAGCTCATAAGCTAAACTTCTAGGTACTTTCTTTTGATTACCATTAATAGAAGCAAATAGGTAAGCTTGATAGGGAAGGGGTAAGTCCAAATAGGCAGCAACTAATAATTCAATATTTTTCCTATCAGAGAGCAGACATCCAGCTAATCTGTGTTGACCATCAATAATTGATGCAAGCTTCTTTTTTGACGGAATAACAACTTTACAGACTCCGTTATCGTCTTCAGTTGCGTACCAACGTTCATCTTCTTTAGTTAGACGACCATCTTCAGACATGTTTGCGCCTAGAACGATAGAATTTGGAATAGCACACTCAACGGAATTGACAAACCTGGCTATCTCTTCTTCCCTACGATCATCCAAATCACGTTGAGTTCCAGTGATAGGAGAAAACACGTTATTAAGGTAGCCACTCTTTTTATATTTTGCTCTAGAAGAATATGATACTGACTCTAAATCTGAAGCATTCATTTTAAAGACATAAAATGTTCCTAGTGGTTGATTAAATTTTATTGCAGGAATTTCAAAAACATTAGTCATAACTTTCTCCAAGAGAACTTACTGGTTTACTATCGTCGTAGTCATCTATGGAAATAAAGTGCCATAACCAAACCAAAATATTAAGAGTGATAGCAATATCCAGCATATCGAAACACCAAAATATGATCGATAAATCTTCTCCGTCTAACTTTGTTGTTAGTGACTTTCCGTAAAACAAACCGCTTAAAATCCCTAAAAATAAAATAAATATAGTATTTAATAACTTATAGTTATCTCGACTCTCAGATAGAATACTTCTTCTGATTATTATTGCCGCAATTGACCCTATACCGAACGTAAACCAAGCAGCAGGTTCTAGATATTCTGTATAACCGGTCCACTTAAACCAAACTGGCCACCAAATTCCTAGCATTGACAGCGGAATTATAAGTAAGCATTCCGCCCAAAAAACACCATCTTTTAATGCTAACCAGGTACGCTTAATTTGTACAAGCAAATAAGACACTTACATTTTCCTTAAGTGTATTTATATAATCTAAAAAGCTTCACTTTGATTTTTAATCATTATTCTTCTAACCCTGAAAATAATAAAAATCAGAGATATTCATTTGAATTTTTTTAACGACAAACGCTCTTTCAAAGTTATTTCGCATTACTGAATTGAATCACCTTCACAATACTTGCTATTACACATACTGAAACGGTAAAGTCGAGGTCGCTTCGACAATTTCCCGTTTACTAGCTAAAACTTCTTCTTAATTACGGTTAATCATCATTTTTTATTTAGCCACAAAAATCCCTTAGGTAGTTATTCATTATTGACTAACCTAGCACCTAGCTGAACCACTTTTACATGCTTCGCCGACTGCACCAGCACACCATCAGCATTAGCATGCATGCCCACAGATATACACTCGCCCTTTTTCAGCTTTGACAGTTCCGACAGCCAGTATTTTTTGTCAGAGCCTGGCACCGCCTGTTCCAACAACTTGGCGTAGGTTTGCACTTCCGTCATCGCCGGCGCAAAGAACAGTTTATGTGATGCCTGGAAAAGCCGGTCTTGCTCATCCTTGCCTAGGTTACTCATAGTTTGGGTAGCCAAAATAAGCGAGATACCGTATTTACGCCCCTCAGTGAGCATTTTGCCTAGTGGGCTTTCTAAGCGATGGTCCAGGTTTTGCACTTCATCCAGCACTATTGGTAAGGGCGTGTTTTTGTCGCCATGTAAGCAAGCGTAAGAGTACAAATCCCACAAAATAAACTCCACCGCCGCCAGCCAAACATCACGCGATAAACGCGCCATCTGAATAAGCCGACACACTGAGTCTTTCGATTGGTAAATGTCGGTCCAGCCATCTGTGTCGTCAAAAGCAAAGATATTAGCTTTGACCAATGGCAACAGCTTGTTAGCGACCTTAACACCGGTTTGATCGTAATTCTCCAAGGCTTGCAGCATATGCTCAAAGCTATACTGCTCGCCGTAGGCTTCGAGTCCCTCTTCAATAACCCGGATTAAGGTTGGCAACTGCTGATCGCCAATGCTGGAATATACTGATTTAAATACCGATGCTACCCGTGTTGCGACGTCGTAATCTTTATCGGTCAACTCTGTTCCCGCTACGATGTTCTTCTGTTTTTTAAATGGGTTTAATTTTAATGGTTTATCGGCAATTAAATCCGTTTTAGGTTTTACACTGTCAATAAATTCCGGCTCTAGATGCTCAGGCAAGAAGCCATTGGTGTAGTCAACCACCATGGAGTTAATGGAATGTTTCGCCAACTCCATCAGCAAACCCTGAATACAGTAGGTTTTACCCTGGCCAGAGTTACCGAAAATTATCAGATGGCGGTTAGCCAGTTCTTTATTGCCAAATTCCCAGTAAATAGCATCTTGCGTTTTAGGCGAATGGCCAATTAACACCCGGCTGTTGTTTAGTTTATCCGCCAAAGGCACATAGTTAGACTCTGTCTGAACAACTTGGCTGCTTAGCGTTGATTCTGGCATGTGACTATCCGGATAGACAATAACGTTGTCTGATTCGACGTTTACTTGCGGCTTCTCGTCTTCATCCTCATCAACAGCTTCTGCAGTCCACTCTATAGCAACTGGCGAACTTTCGCCTTGCAGAATGAATTTGTCATCAATAAAACCCAACGCTTTGCTATTGCAGCCGGCCAGTAAGGTTTGCATTGGCGTGCTAACAAACTTCGCTTGATAGCCACTGGGCAATTTTATCTGGAGAATGTTTTGCTCTAGACTGTACTGCTCATTGCAGTAATCTCCTTCGATAAAGGCCAACACAAACCCTTCAGGGTATCCGTCAATATTTGCCAGAGTGTAATCTCCCTGTAACCACCATTCGCACTCGTCCTTTAATTTGGAGAAATACGGTTTTGCATATACCTGGTACAACTCATACTTATCTACCTGCATAAAAATTTGCCGGATAAATAAACCTCGGTATAAATGGCCGGCTAGATCTGACCGGCCAAATAGCTGCTCAACTAGATAGCGTTTTAGCTCTTTGGCCTGGCGTACACCCTTGTCGTGTTTTTGCTTTTTACCTACTTTAACTTCAAGCGGTAGCAAATACATTTGCTGCTGTTTAAAGCCAACGAACAACACATCGTCCGAAATGGCGCCTTGGCGCACGCCCTGTGAATAACGGCTAAAGTCAGCGTCACTCATTTTCAAGCCAATATTACCAGCTACGCGTAGCATCTCAGCTACGCTAAGTGGCACCCAGGTAATATCGCTGTGATAAAGCAGGCAGTTAATGTATTTGTAAGCGGCGATAATGCTTTTTTTCTCTCTCCGTTCGTTGTCGGGTAGGGTGAGCATTTTTAAGAGCCATTCACCGTTAAAAGCATTAAACTCATCAATTAATCCCTGGTTACCTTGTGCCAGAACTTGATCATAAAAATCGCGCCGTTTGGTGACTGTGATGGCGTCATAGTTTGCAGAATTGGTGTAGTTATCAGAGTAATGAATTAATACCACATCCTTTTGGCTTTTGAAAAACTTCAGGGTAACCTTAGGATCAATGATGGTGGTCCAGATACTGTCTTCATACACCGCTCCTAACAGTTGCTGCAGTTGATTTGACACTTTAAGTGCCAGACTACTGGTTTCGCTGTATTTTTCCCCCAACCAGGCGGCTTTACACAGGGCACTATACTTTTGCATCACTCGCAGTTGCGGTGCGTCGTCCAGGTTAATTTTTGCCAGACCAGCAGTAGTGAAGTAATCGGATTGTTCATCGTAAGATGTCTCACCCGCAAGTAAACCATGGCAGGCAATGCCGCTCTTCTCGGCCATAATGTCTACCGGTGATTTCATTACTGGAGTGTTGTTTCTGACAAAACTTAAATGGGCATAATTAAAGCTGTCGCCAGCCTTTGGTAACCGGAATTTGCTGTAAGTAATTCGCCGCCGCAACATATCAATAGCGCTATCAGCATCGTCTTTGTTAGCTGTAAGTTCACATAGCAGTTTAACTTCGGCTAAGGTTTCCGCATCAGCAACTTCATCAAAGTAAGTATGCTGTAGCTGCTCATCATACAAGTTAATATGGATCCGGCTGGTTTGCTCAGGTTTGCGTTTTTTAAAGTACTCTACCAGCCCCAATAATATTTCTTTGTTGTGACCGTTATTAATTGAGTTAATTAATAGAGTGTCTTTTTCGCCGCTGGCAAATAACGTAGAAAACGCCTCAACAAACTCTTTTGTTTTATCCCTTACTAGTCGTTGAATGTAGTCCAGCTGTGTTTGTCTGGACGGTACCACCTGCAACCACATCGGGTTTTCTCTCACGACCTGACTGTAGCTAAAGTCATGGTAATTATGCCAGTTGAATGGCAATAAACCCTCGGCGTTTAGCCGACGCACAGTTGGTGCTGGTAAAGTTTTAAAAGATTTAGTGTCATCCGCCTGCAGTGCATCGCTTAGTGAAGCAAAATAAGCCAGGTTTAACGGATGGTATGGTGTTAAATATTCTTCGTTTTCAATATTGGCAAAGCCCAGATTTACTAGTATTTGCTCTTCGACGCTTAACAGTCTGGTGGTATGAATTTGTTGTAGCGCCGAAATGTAGTTATTTACCAGCCGCTTGATAATGGCTGCAATGTCCCCTCCAAAAGCGGACAGACTTAGTAGCGTCCGCTTGGTGTTGAGATAAGTAAATAAGTTAGTATAGTCAGCGAATAAATCTGGATACGGCTTAGCTAAATCGTCTACGTAGATAGCAGTGCGCCCTGCGACGGCGTCCGACAACAAACGCTGTTGTAATAATTCAGCCTCAGCTTTCAGTAACTTTCGATGCTCAGTACGCGGTTTTAACTCTTTACCATCCAGCGATACCTTCCCGTTTAATGGATTAAACACTCCATAGAAATCGTCGTTAAATAAGCGCGTATGTAGATCTTTGTCTAAAAGCAATGGCAAAGATAGGGAGTCTGATGACACCGCCCCTTCGACATCAAACTGTAAAAGGTGTTCGCCGCTGCGAATTTTGAAGTGTAAACGGTCAGTGGCATTAACCAGAGTTTCATAATCTATCGAACCCGTTGCGTTTACATCAAACTCTTGTCCATTTTCTGTCATCGTTACTGCAGAGCCACTCTCGGCCAGCTGCATAGCTGTACTATCGGTTTGCAGGACAATTTTTCTTTTAGCTGGCACTAACATAAAGTTAGTCGCAAAACCCGGTACAAAAAAAGCGCCTGCAGGTAACAACAGTACTCGATAACGGTAATTTTCTTGTGGTTTGCTGCGCTTTAATTCAATACTAAAAAAGGTGGGGCTACCACTAAAGCTGCGAGAGACCTCAATCACATTGCGCTTGTTCGAGCGCTTATTTACCGTAACAGAGATGTTTTTATCATGCGGCCTAAGCTTGACCTGGTCATCTTTGATTTGACCATTAATAAAACTTAAATTCAGTTTGAATTGCGGCTCATCGTCAAAAATTTCAATTATAAAGTAACGCTCTCTGGCACCTGCGCCGCTATCAGCTTTTGAGCCGGGATAAAATTTGTGGCCGAAATCGACGCTTTCACTCTCTAACTCCAACAGATTTTCTTTGTTGTTCTGCTGCTCTGTTTTGCATTCGCCATAATCCAGAGTACTGCGCCAGCTTGTCAGATCGCCATCCGGGAAATGTTTTTTTATAAACTTTTCGCTGAAATCCAGCTCTTTCAACTTGTCATGTAGCTCGGACGGATACTGCTCTACTAAATGCTCAATTTGCTCTTTGAGTTTTTTATTCTCAGCCAGACGTTTGTCAATGGCAGTAGCATTATCCCAACCGCCAATTGCTGGATCGTCCAGCAAGTTAAGCTCTTTAAATTCGATATGACCATCTTGTACGGCATCGTAAAGGTCACGAAAACCGAACATGGTAGCGCCATCAGCCAAGATCGAATTAAACTGATGGTCCAATAGTGCTTCTGAAATTGTTCGACTTGCAGCGTGAGGCTCAATCATATCTTTTAGTGCGTCACGGATTACCGCAGGATTCCAAACATCATGCTCGGCCAGACAAAGATTGCGCGATGAATTATTAAGTGTGTCCAGCGACGAGTTGTGGATAATCAGCAATATGCTGTTTTTCAACTGTCCCTGTGATGTAGAAACTAAGTCTCGCAGAGTTGAAATATAGCTGTCGGTAAAACCCATTCCACGCTCTGCATGTAATACTGGAATAACTTGATAACTACCGATCTGCAAGTACGGCAAATATCTGTTTTTTTGCTCAATGACGATCTTAAGCTCTGCCAGCGTCTTCCTGATAAAGGCCTCATACAGCAGTAAGCTATTTGCATCATCCGGAGAGCGAAAATGTATACGTTCACCAGTACGCAGATTTTGCGCCGCCCAATTACAAAAGCGTGCTACCAAAAAATCTTCATATTGTAGCTTTGACATACACTGCATCCCCACTATCACTTAAACGCTCAACATTACCCAGTCGCTCATAAAACTCTACCAAGGCTGTTTGGCTTTCTCGGTCGAAAAATACACCACGCTTTTGAAATTCAATAATTAACTCATGTAATCGCAATTTACCTTGCTCGCCAATAGCCAAGTTGGTGAGCAATAATAAATATTCCTGATCAATTACAAAGACCTTACCCGCACTGCCCCGAACGCGGGTAAAATTGCTGCATAACGCTGACTTGGTGAAATCGATAAATTTATTTCCTGCGGCAGCGCGTGTCTCACCCTTGTAAAACTGCCGCTTTGATAAGTCGAGTAATGCTGATAAAGCTTCATCTAACGATGTTATATTTGCAGGTTCAAAATTGAGGTTTCTTTTTTTTGCGAAGTCAACCGCATACCCTATCAACTTGCTTAGAACATCATCGGTAAGGTTTGGGTACAAAGCCCAAAGCGGAACTATCCCCTGCTCCTTGTCCTGCAGAGACTCGTTCATTGCCAACACCGGAAATAAAGATTCGATGCCTTTCTCAACCTGCTTCCAACCGCGCTCGCGCAGCATGCTTCGCTCTTTGCTGGCTTTTTCGTTATCCAATATAAAATAACAATCTTTGAGTTTTTGTGGCTCACCATCCTTCCAGCCGTTTATCGACAACGCTATCTGACAGGTGTAAATAAAAACGTAAAACCTTAAAAGGTGCGAAAGGTGGGCCAGAAAGTAATGCTGCTTGCTAAGCAAGTAGTGTAAATCAGCACTCAAAACCTCTGCCAATGGTGGCAGATATGGTATTGGCGCAGATCCCTTAACCATGGATTTTTCTGGCTTAAATTCGGCTTGAAAAGCAGATCGAATTTCTTTCTCAATAAAGTTTAGCTTCGCATCGACAGGTGGCTTTAAATGTAAAGTACCGAGTAAGGTCATTAGTACATTAACGATACGATTAGCTGGTGCAGGATTCGCATCTTCAGTCCAACTACCGCAAAAAATTTGCATTTCTGGAGCAATGTTTTTAATACCGCGCTTAGCGAAATAAATTTTTTCGACCACATCCCACATTGCCGGATCACTTATTTTATTTAGAAAGTGCTCTTTACAGCGCAGTTGAAACTGCGCGAGTTTTTTGTCATTTGCAGAAATTGAAAATAACTCGCCGACAAAGAAGCGGTTCACTATTTCCCAATCAAACTCATTGCTTTTATCGCTGCGGGCGGCAATCGGAAAATAAACTGCAGCGCTGTTGTCTTGAGGCTTAAGTATATCGGCTAATGGCATCTAGTTATAACTCCTCAGCTTCAATGTAGTCGTCATCCAGGCTGAACTTATATTGTGCAGACTCTGAACTGATCAGCAATTCGCTGGACTCGCGGGCAATAAGGGCGA
The DNA here is from genome assembly GCF_005222225.1 of Salinimonas lutimaris. Classification (GTDB taxonomy): domain Bacteria; phylum Pseudomonadota; class Gammaproteobacteria; order Enterobacterales; family Alteromonadaceae; genus Alteromonas; species Alteromonas lutimaris. The sequence continues at coordinate 119,706 of NZ_CP036536.1, read as the reverse complement.
TTTTACCAGCAACTTCGTTAAGTAGAATAACCGCACTGCGGTCATTCTTGCTCGGCCGATATCCGGCATTAATCCGATCGAGCAACTCAAACAGGTTAATGTTGACCTCAACCGCTAATAATTCCTTCCCGACTTTTAGATGAGCAAAAAAAGTATTTGGTTTAACCGCCTTATTGGCTTTAATTGCTGCGATATCAGGCTTTATATCGAGCTGTGCCGCTATTTTGTAATTATCAAGTTGCGCTACGAGAAACTGCTTGTTAGAAAGTTGCGGAGCATTACGGTTGATATAAAGGCGCAACGCTGATATTAGCTTTTTATTGTAAAAGGCTTTGAGCTTCTCCCTACACGTGGGTGTGTCCTCATAAAAAACATGCGCTCGATAAACATCGAGATAATCACTAAGTAGGTGTTGTACAAAATCTCGCTGAAACTGCAGAGAGAAATTAGCCTCAAATTCCCTACTTTTCAGCAAGTAAAACAATCTGATATACGACTTTGGATTCGAAAGGTTGGGAAGATCATATTTTTCTGCGACTTCAATACAGAACGCATCAAATTGTTTATTTTCCAGTTTAAGATCTGCCCCCATTAAAAAGCGATCTATCGCTTTAGTGCGCAGTAATGCCGGGTCAAATTCAACTAACTTATCAGCCAGCTCATTGTCGCCACCGCTGAATAGGTTATCGAACAAATAGCTAGCACCAGTAAGTAATTGATAGACAAAATCTAACAGCCCCCTGGCAGTAAGAAACTGGTCTCGCACCAAACGGGCTTTAAACAGTAACTCAACGATAACGTCCTGCACTTCTGGCAAACAAAGTAGACGGTAATTTATTACTATGCGTTGGCTTTTGGCATCAGGTTGATTAGCGCACTCTTGCTGATAGATTTTAAACAACAATGAATCGGGTGACGTAATGCGAGCCATAATCTTGCGAGCAAAATCGGCTTGGAATCCGTTTGGGGTGATTTGAAATTTCGGATAGTCTTCAAAGCTAACAAAGGTAAAACCAGCCACTCCTGTCTTATTATGCTGATAAGCCTTTATTGCTGATTTGAAAAGCGCATTTCGCCCTTCTTGTTCGTAATTACCCAACATGCCGACATTAATACCAACAACTAAAGAAAGCTCCCCTTGCTCAAATTCGTCAAACAGTTTATCAAGAGTTTGCACGGCATTTTCATGAGGGTCAAAACTGTGGGTTGCATCGAGATGGAAGCGAACATGATCCTCAGCTTCATCGATGGTATTAACCAGCAACTCAGACTTACCATCCCCACTGCTACCGCATAAGAAAAAGACTTGTCGAGGCTGCTCATTTAATAAAGATATGACCTCTTTAACTTTTTGTTCAATCGGCATGGTTACGTACAAATCCATTTTGACCTTATCTAGCAGGTTATTCGGATCTGGATATTTATTTTCAGTAGAAACGGCGTATGGGGAAGCTTTAGACAATACGCTTAAGGCGTCAACGAAACGCATACTATGTCCTTATAGTTATCCTTTTGGCTAACAAATTAGCACTTATGAATTAGTGGTGACAACTCTATCTAACTGTTTTATCTATTATTCAACGAATTTACCGTGTGACCGAACATTAGTTGATCTAGTAATATTCTCTTGGAGAGATTTTGCACATGCATCGCATGTTTTTTGAGCTACTCTACATTAATTAAGGTAGTATTTAGAGCGCTCGATGATAAGTATCTTAAAATGCATCGAGTTAGAAACTTAGGGATAACCTTAATCAATCTAGAGCAACATTCAGATCGAACAAAATTCAAACAGCGATGATTTAGCTAATGTCACAGAATGGGCACACTTTGGGCACAGAGCGATTTTTGAAAATTGGGAGTTGATGTAACTGCTTTACTATCTAAATTCTCTCAATGCAAACTTAATAAAAATTTAATATTTGCTTAGCTACTATCCATTTGTTGTATAAGACTGCGTCATACAACAAAAAAATTGCTTACAAATACACCTCCGGGCTTTGTAAACACACATCAATTTCGCTGCAAAGCCATAATGCATAAGGCTTTGCGGCCCTTTCGTCTCGTATACATATGCTAGCATTCGCATATTTTATTAACTTACGAGACGTGTTATGAAAATCCGAGCAAAGCACTATCTGGCAGGGGCCCATCTGCTGATGTTTTCGTCGTTAACGGTTGCCGCTGACTTTGTGTGTGAAGACAACATCGACACCGCCACCCAGAACAGTGAACATTCGCAGGTGTTGTGGCAACAAACGCTGACATACCTGGAAGGGGTGAAAGAGATTCTGACAAAGAATCAGGGCTGTGAAGTTGGCCCACTGGCCGTGACCGAAACCAATAATGGCAGTAACAACATTGCGCGGGACTGCACGGCTGACTACCAGGATGTGCAAAAGGTTATTAAGCACGTTAATGCGGTACTGGATAACCCCGATGCGGCCAAAGCCTGTTTTGATACCCAGAAAAACTACGACGAGTTTCCGCTGTACACTGCCAACGAGCAGCTAAAAACAACGTATGAAGTAGCCAAGTGGCTTGATCGCCCTACCCTGACTGACTTTTACAATAAGAAAAGTGGCGATCTGAAAGAAGCTGGGTTGTCGCTGGCCCATGATTTCTGGCCTATTGTGACCCAAAGCCATATGCCGGATTATCTGGATACCGATATTACAGCCAACGCGCTGCCAGAGCTCTGGGCCGCGGTGGGCTGGCTGCCCTTCTATGCAGATGCTGAAAAAGCGCACAACGAACGTTTTCGTGGTGGTTATTCGTATGCTGAAGTGATGGGTCCGTGGGGCCTGCTGCGGATTAAGTCAATTGACGGGGAAAGTGTAGGCGCAGAGTTAGGTATGACCATTCAGATTCAGGATACTTTCTACCCATATCATTTCCATCATCCGCAGGAGTTTTATCTGCCACTGACTGCACCGGCCTGTGGTGTAGAAAACCGCTTTTTTGCCGCTCATGCCGACAGCGCCTTGTTTGAGCATTCCAGCGAAGATAATTCCTTTATTATTGATGCTGACAAAGACACGGATCTGCCTGCCTGGTTTATCCCTAAGTCGCCTAACGGGAATAACTTTACCTACTTTGAGCGCAACACCATTCACGCGTTTGAAGCCGCAAAAAGCTGTGACCAGGGCTCATCAGGAATTGTTTCGGTATGGGGCAGAACCACCGCCCGGGACAATGTGCAAACGACCCAGGTATGTGAAGTGGTGGAGCAACAGGGCGGCGAGCGTAATGCCGAGCCTCATTCTCGTTATCGGTGCACACCTACACAATGGGAATACTAAAAGCAATTTAACGCCATCAGGGACGATGGCCCAGACCGGCGTAGCGTGTCTGGGTTATAACGGACTATGGAAGCAGAACATGGTCGAATCGAAACGGGTTCACAGAGGAACTCGACAATTGGCTGGACTGTATTGCTCTGCATCACACTACAGTGGCGATGATGGTGAAATAAAAATACCGGATATCGCATCCGGTATTTTATAGAAATCAGCAGCCAGACTATTTTTTCAGGGCAAATCTGTCCAGATCCTTGGCAATGGTAATATCGCCATCATAAATTGCGGCCACCTGGCTGGTGTATTTTTCATATTCAGCATCAGTCACCAGCCCCGGTGCCATATGCGTAATCACCAGTTTTTTCACTTTTGCCTTGTTGGCTAACTGCCCTACATCGGCAGGTAAAAGGTGATGGGTAGATAAATGCTTTTTCATATGGCCCAGCGCTTTTTCAGGTAAATTCGGGTTCATTCTTTTAACCAGATTTACCGTATCATCAACATCCATCATCTCACTGATCAATAAATCTACGTTGTCGGCTAATTTTGCTACTGCATCACTAGGGCCGGTATCGCCTGTATAGACAACGGTATAGTCGGGCAACTCAAATTTAAAAGATAATGCCACAAATTTTTGATGTTCCTCACTGTCTTGCGGCCAGCTGTAATGCGTATTGCGAATTGCGCTGACTTTCAGCCCGTCCAGCTCAAGCTCGGTACCATCTGTCACTTCCACCACTTTAACGTTATCGCTGGGGGGGGCGGGTATCTGACCAGGCACTCCATAGTGACCCTGTGCACCGTATGTCATATAAGCAAATATACCTTCAACGGTTTGCTTTGTTCCGGGTGGGCCATACACAGTCAGTTCGTTTTGCGCATTGGTTTGCCACCGCAGACTCAAGATGCCCGGTAAACCTGCGGTATGATCAAAATGCAGGTGGCTAAGAAATACCGCATTGACGCTTTTCACATTCAGTCCGGCTTTGGCTAACTGGCCCGCTGTGCCATCGCCTGCATCTACAACGTAGGTTTTGCCGTTGGCCAGTAAAGCATTTGAAGGCTGAGAATGATGTGCGTTTGGCACAGGCCCGGCCATTGTACCCAATGTAATCCATTCATTTTGCGATGGTGCTGCGCCCCCCGCGAATGCCTGAGATACAACACTTACACTGAACACTATACACGTAATAACTTTTTGCAGATTCATACTTAACTCCTTTCATCACAGCTCGTTCAGGCGGTGAAATCACAGTATTTTAACTTTTATGAGAGCCATCTTATCTAACGTCATTGCCTGTCAGGCCGTTGCTATCCCTGCTTTACAAAGTCTGCTAACAATCTCTATCCGCGTGCTTGTATGACGCAGTAAAATTTATTGCGTTAACCAACACGCCTCTTTCTTTGAAACAGACGCTGACGTTCAAACAGCTCACAAGCGATTAAAGCAGCCTGATATCTTAATAACTACAAATCAGGAACAGCAAAACAACAAATGCGCAACAAGATGTTAACTGTAAACAAATTTAAAGTATCCAAATAATCGATTTTATAAATATGACCTAGCTGATTTTAAAATACGTGTATCAATCCCCGTGCTGCTGGGAAGATATGAGTGACAAAGTCAGCATTGCTACGCAAAATCTGGCCTGTATTGCGCCGAAATACGAAAGCCTGTTGCAGGCAGCGACCACAGAACACGCGCACCCATCTGGTTTACTGATAGAAAATATCAGATTAATCCATTATTTTTATACATGTTATTATTACATTATATTTACAAAGCAGGTGCTGCACAGTGCTGTTATGCAGTTCGGGCGGCCTATTAATGTTAGTTGGTTGGAAAAATACAGATGAATATCAAGCAATCAGATTTAGGCGGTATCGCGAATCAGGTAACGACTAAACACGGTATTATTCTTATACTGGCCTCTGTGATGCCTGCCATGGCGATTATTTCTCTGGTGCCAGTGCTCCCCTTGTTATTACAGGAATTTGCCCACGTAAACGGCTCAGAATTTTTAGTTCCCATAGCCCTTACGATACCGGCATTATGCGTGGCAGTATTTTCTCCTCTGGCCGGGTGGGTATCTGATAAAATCGGGCGAAAATCCGTGCTGTTTTACGCACTATTAATCTACGCGGCAATCGGCCTGCTGCCGTTTTTCTTAACAGACCTGTTTCATATCATTATTGCCCGGGTAATACTGGGAATGGCTGAAGCCGCTATCATGACCGTGGCCACAGCGATGATAGGTGATTACTTTGTAGGTAAGGCGCGGGAGCGCTGGGTGGCGATCCAAATTGCCAGTGTTAGCTTAAGTGCCATTGTTTTAATAGCCATTGGCGGCGGGCTCGGTGAAGTGATGGGTGCCAGAGGACCATTTCTGCTTTATTTACTCGCCTTGCCCATTGCCTTTTGTGTGGCCGTGATTTTATTCGAGCCACAAAAAACCGCCGACAATGCTGAATTACAGAATGCGAAACTCCCCTGGATGCGAGTGTTACCTTTACTTTTTATTACTTTGTTCGTGGGCGTCATTTTCTACACGATCATCGTAAAACTTGGTGAAATACTTGCCCTGGCCTCTGATGTATCTCCTGCCGTAATCGGTGCAATTGGTGCGGCGGCTAATATTGGTGTAGCAATAGGATCATTTGTGTTCAGACGCTTTAAGGGTGCATCGGGCCCCGTGCTTATCAGCACAGGCTTGATACTGGCCGCCCTGGGGTATTGCGGCGCCGCTTTCTCCGGCTCTCTGTTGCTAACCAGTATCGCTTTGGTTGTTGCCTGTACAGGATTTGGCATGTTATTACCCACCATGCTGACCTGGATACTTAAAGAGTTGCCTGAAAATGTTCGTGGCCGCGGTACAGGATTGTGGACAGGTGCGTTTTTTCTTGGACAGTTTTCGGCGCCTATTGTGGTGACTGCCCTGCAAAGTCAGTTAGGTGGTTTAGAGGCGGTATTGCTGCTGGTAGCCGGGTTAGCCGCTGTGGGCGGGATTATTGCTCTGTTTAATGTCAAAGGTGCGCCAGGACTAGTTGCTCAATAAGCGGCCTCAGCCAATATTTATTTAACAGCAAACACACCATCGCCCATCTCCCCATTGTTGATAGCAGTGGGGAGATGTTTAATGAAATATGACATCGTAACGGTATGCTGTACTACTGGGTTACAGCGCACAAAGGTGTACGCTGACCCGGCAGCTAACCGTATTTCCGAGGCAGCAGCTGCTGGCTCTACTGATTTTGATTTTTGCGTGAAATGAAGATAAAAACCATCAGTAATGCCAACACTAAGGCAGGAACCGCATTGGCTACCGCATCGTAAACAACGTGAAAGTAGATAGCCCCCAGCATTATAAAAAACAAACCTGCGCTGGCCAGCACTGAGGTTCTGCGCAACCAAAGGCCCACAGCCCCGGCGACCTCGCATGCACCGATAAAATAACCAAACCAGGCTGGTAACCCCATGGCCGCAAACGACATGTGCAGCTGTTCCACACCCGCCAGTTTAGCCAGGCCGGCAGCCGCAAATGCTGCACTGGACAGCCCTAAGCATATCCATAATCCTATTTTCATTGTTTTACTCACGGTTAACTCCAGTTCAATATTCACCTGAGGGTAAAAGGTTGCGTAGAGATTAATCGCGAAACATAATAAATAATATTGAATGTAATTTTATAAGTCCTAAACTTTTTCTTTAGCTTTCCCCTTTCTTTATGAAACTAGAACAATTGACTGTGTTTCAATATGTGGCTGAACTGGGCTCGCTGAGCAAGGCCAGTATCGCCCTGCATAAAACCCAGCCGGCGATTAGCCAGAGTATTAAACAACTGGAGGCCGCACTAGGTGTTGTTTTGTTTAATCGTTCTGGCTACCGGTTAACCCTGACAGTCGAAGGAAAAGTGTTGTATCAACACGCACTTCGGGTACTGGGTGAAGCCAGAACGATGCGAGATATGGCGCTGCATATTACATCTGGCCACGAGACTAGTATCACGCTGGCCACAGAAGCATCTTTTAACCTTAAACAAATTATTCCTTTGCTGGCCACCATGCAGCGTGAATTTCCGGATACGCAGATCGTGCTCAGACAGGAGTACTTAACCGGGGCGCTGGAAGCGTTACAGCAACACGATGCGACTTTTTGTTTGTCGCCGGTAAATTCAGATCTTGTTCAACGTGGACAATTTGATATGCATGCTATCGCTTCAGGCCAGCTGGTGAACGTTGCGTCGCCGCAACTGCTCGCCCGCCATCCCGGTCTGACTACCAGTGCACAGCTTATTAATGAATATCAGATTGTGCTGCAGGACTCGGGAAAAGGTTCGCTTGATCAAAATTGGGGGGTGCAGGATGGTCAGCGATGCTGGTATGTTAATGACTTTGCTACCAAAAAGATGCTTATTGAAGAGGGAATGGGCTGGGGAAAACTCCCCGGCCATCAGATAAAAGAAAGTCTTAAGGTTGGGAAACTGATAACGCTGATGTTAAGCGATACTGACAGTGCTCTGACTTTTGACTACTACATTATTAAACACAAATCACAGTTATTAGGCCCGGTAGCCCAAAGGTTGTGGGATTATTTTAAAACCTATACCTTGCCGGCTTCCAGTTAAGCTATACGCCCGCTATGCAGCCTGAAGCGTGCTTTGAAAATCAGTACCGGTTTGTGGATATTTAGCCGGTTTGCTTCACTGCCGCGACCGCCGCAGAAGAGGCGTGTTTCATCAGCTCAATATAATCCTGATTATGCCATTGCTGCATACCCGATTGATAAGCATCCGTCGCCTGCAGGCGCGCTAACCATCGGTCAATCTGTGGGTGCTCATCCCATAACAGACTCAGCCCTAGCTGGTCTAAGCGCTCGATATAAGGCAGATAGCCATAGTCGGCTAAGCTTAAACCGCTATCCACCAGCCAGTCGCTGTGCTGTAGCGCAGCGGCTATTTCTGACACCACCTTTTTATAGGCGTGCAAAGCTAATTCAAAGCGGGGAGAGGCTGTGCCATTTTGCACCATATCCCGCATTATCATTTGTCGGGACGGGTCGGGAATGTTGCTGAAGAAACTTTCCAGCGCTGCCGCCGTGGAGTAACGCGTTAAGATTTGCTGGCGAAAAGCTAAACAAAAACTCAGTACCGCTATCTGCTCGTGCAAACCGGCATCCAGACGAGTCAGCCAGATTCTTGATTCAGCCCGCTTTACCGGGTCAATGGACATCAATGCGTTGTCGGAAAATACCTCTTCAAGATAATAACAAATCACATTCGACTCAGTAATAATGGCCCCATCATGAACCAGTACAGGAATAATGGCTTTGGGATTTATACGCAAAAATTCAGGGTTAAACTGTTCTCCGCTCCGCAGGTTCAAATGCTTGCTGTGCCACGAAATATTTTTATGTGCCAACACCAGTCGAACTTTCTGGGCGCAAACAGACATATCGTTGTGATAAAGCTCAATCATGTATCGCTAGCCGCTCAAAATAAGATATTTCAGCTTACGTCAGCCCGAACGGCAGATTAACTGGAATAATCCGATAACTGTTATCAGCATTACCGATAGCTATTACCAATATTGCTGAATAGTGGTGGTCGGGTGAATTCGTTATGCTGGATTGTAACGCTATCGTAGTTGGGAAATGAAGATGAGTAAGATTGTACTTTATATGTCACCTGGCAGTTGTGCCCGGGTAAGCTGTATTGCGCTGGAAGAACTAGGGCTTGAGTTTGAAACCCGGGTTATACGATTTATGACAGGTGAGCATAAATCGCCAGAATTCAAACAGAAAAATCCTAAAGGGAAAGTTCCGGCTTTAGTTTATAACAACCAGACACTCAGTGAGAATGTCGCCATTATCACGTTTTTAAATCAGATACACGGCCAGCTACTGCCCTCCACTAATGACCCCATGGTGAGCGCAAACCAGATTGCTGATCTCTGCTTTTGTTCGGCTACCTTGCACCCTTTGGTAACACGTATCAGAATGCCCGCTTTTTTTGCCGGTGAAGATAATGCAAAAGCTGTCCAGGACAAGGCTTTTGACGCCATGGATGAGTTTTTTGCATTAATCGATAAGCGACTGGAAGGGCAACAGTGGTGGTATAAAGATCAGTGGTCGGCTATGGATGCCTATCTGTACTGGTGTTTCTGGCGTGTACAGGGGGCGGGTTACCATGTTGAGAAATTTCCTCACTATTGTGCTCATGCACAACGCTTAGAGCAGCGCCCGGCAGTTCAGCGCGCCATAGCCCGGGACAACGAAGCCAGCAGCCAGCTGGAAAGTGAAGGGCTGCTGTTCAAACCAAAGAATATTGCACGCTGAAAAACAGTACAGAAAAAACAAAGCCCCGCTACGCTACCGTTAGCCGGGCTTTATTTTTTAACGTTACATGAGCAAGTTTATATAGGCTGAGCCAGTGTCATCATGGTTTCGCGCATAATGGCAGTATGTTCTTCCTTATCTCCGCCCTCAACTTCAATTTGCGCCAACCGACCCGAGTTTTCAACCACCATACGACAGCGTTCCCAGCGGCGATTCTGAAATGCTTCCAGCGCTTCAGTCAGCACACTGGCTGAGGCTAATTCTTCGGCCAGCACAATAGCATCCTCAATACCAATACATGCGCCAGAAGCCAGATGAGGCGTGGTGGCATGAACAGTATCACCAATGAGTACCACTCGGTTGTTATACCAGGGTCTGGGCACCAGTAAATTTTCCAGCGCGCGAAAATCTACCAGCGAGTCCTCATTGAGCATTCCGGCCAGTTGCTGAATCATGGGCGCAGGAAACGTCATCATCAGGGCTTTGAGCTGTGACACATAGTCGGCGCGATCGACTCGTTCCTTCACTTTCTTGTCCTGCGTTAAAAACAGGTACATCTGGTCTTTCGACATGGGGTTAAGCCCTACTTTTAGATTAGGGCCAACCCACATCATGGTATTGTTAACCTCTGGCAGACGCGGTAATACGGCGCGCCATACGCCCTGGCCTACGTATTCAGGGTCTGCAGCATCAGGAAACTGGTCTTTACGTACTTTTGAGAACAGTCCGTCTGCTCCTATTATTAAATCGTAAGTCACTGTAGTTCCATCAGTGAAGGTCACGTCTGCGCCGTTTTCGTGCTGTTTGATTTCTGTAAAGGTACAACCCAGTTTTATCGTGGCACCTGACTGCCGCGTTTTTTCAGCCAGTATTTTAGCCAGCGCGGGGCGCATAATTGCCCCTGAATTTGGTACGTCCGGGTCGCCAATAACCGGCGTTGGAATATGTGCCAGGTGAACACCATGAGGCGCATGCACATCAAGCCCGCTGTGCGCACTGCCCTGCTTTTTAAACTCATCCAGAATACCAATGGTTTTAAAAGCCCGAAGAGTAGCGCCGCCGATACTGATCCCCGCGCCGTCGGTACGCCAGTCAGGATCAATTTCAACGATATCGGTATCGATATTTTGTTTTCTTAATTCAATAGCTGCGGTCATCCCGGAAAAGCCGCCACCAATCACTAATACTTTCTTCACACATGGGTTCATAGGTTGAACTCCTCAAGCGTTTCGAGACTTATCCACATTTCACTGTGCGATGAAACCTCAATAGGAATCTTTAGTAGTTTTTGCCCCAGACAAGGCCCCTGAACACAGGTGCCGCTGTCTATTTCAAACAGGGCTCCATGTGCTGCGCAGACAATGTGGTCGGACGCGCTATCTAAGTAATGATGTCGCTTCCAGGGCAACGTAGTGTTACCGTAATGAGGGCAGATGTCGGTATAGGCAAAAAGTTGATTACCCTGACGAACGACAAAGAACGTGTCTTTTCCCGTCTGGTTTGGATCGAAGCCTTTTGCCTGCCCCGGTGGAATATCACTGAGGCTACCTAACAACACCTTGCTCATCTTGGTAAAGGTTTCTCACCCGGACCGCCCGGCGCCCATTTCTCTGTGGCTTTTAATAAGAATACCTGTGAATTATCTGCACCCGGCTGGGCTTCGCGAGGCTCCCAGTTCTCATCGTGCAAGTCCATATCAGCGTCGTATTCAATATTGCAACCAAACGGGCTTTTGAAATACCAGAACCAGTTCGAACCGAATATATGCCGACCCGGTCCCCAGAAGCTCTGATAGCCTTTTTCCATCAGCGCATAACCGGCCTGAGACACTTCTGTTGGGCCGCCCATGTGAAAGGTAAAGTGCTCAACCCCCTGCATAAATGGCGGTGTTTTAAGAAAGAACAGAGTATGGTGATCCTGGGTACCACCCGGGCGCATAAATGGCCCGGTATCGGTAAACCGATCGGTGGTGACAAAGCCCAGACGTTCAGCGTAAAACGCTTCGGCTTTTTCTATGTCGGGCACAAAGTAAACAACATGAGACAAACTTCGGGGCTTAGGCGTAAAATCTTTGCTTACGCCAATTTTATTGACGCCACGCTGAGGTTCAGCTCCTGGAGCATTGATAGCTTCTGCGGCTAACTCCAGTGGCTGGCGCACGGTAACCTGAAAACCCAGTACAAAGCCTACGTCATCAGTCGCTTCAATGCTGCCATCGTCCAACGTTTTAACGTCTCGGTCCTTCGACAATTCTTCGGTAATGGCATCAAGCGTTGCCTGATCCGCTACACCATAAATGGTCTTACGTAACATCGAGCCGCTTTGTAAAGGAGCAGGCAATGAGGCATCGTCTTTGGCTAAAATTTCAATGCCGGTTCCATCAAGCGCCACATAGTGGTTGTCGCCAGCATCTTTTAGCCCGTAATCCAGGGCAAACTGTTTGCACGCATCGACATCATCCACGCCAAAAACCAACTTATCTGGTCCAATAATGTTCATGGTAAGATTCCTATTGTTCTTTTAGTTCGTTAAAGGTTTCGGCAACCCAATCGGCGATGTAAGTGCCTGCATTAGAACTGTTATCAAAGCTTGAGTGTTGTACTCCGCCTTCACGCTCGGTAAATATTTTGAGCTCTCGCTTGGGGCTGTTAACAAGCTGGTCGTAAGTTCGGTGTGCCCATTTAAGCGGAATTTGTGAATCTTTAGCGCCATGCGTAACCAGGAAAGGGACTTTGATTTTTTCAATCTGACCATCAAGGTGCACATTCTCAGCAATTCTCATGAAATCTTCCAGATTCTCTGCGCCCCAGACCCACTCTACGTGCGCCCAGTAATGCGGCACCGGGAAATCACCTTCTTTTTCCAGACGACGTTTTTGTACATCCCGCCAGTCGTGGTTCGCGCCCCACACACATCCAAGGGCTAATCTAGGTTCATTAGCCACCGCACGCGGGCAGTAGTAGCCGCCCAGGGATACCCCTTCCATACCAATGCGTTTGCTGTCTACGTCTTCATGCTGTTCAAGCCAGTCGACTACCGGGCTGGCCCAGTGTTCAGTGTCATACCGTGCGTGCAGCCCCTGTAGCTTCAGTGCTTCACCAGTGCCGGGCTGATCCAGAATTAACGATGAAACTCCGCGCTCGGCCAGCCATTGTGGAAGGCCAACGCGATATTTAAGCTCTTTTGATGAATCAAGACCATTAACCTGAATAAGAATAGGTGCCGGGCCTTCTACGCCTTCTGCCTTTACATATAGCGCCGAAAGATGAGTGCCTTCATAGGGAATTTCTACACGCTCGCAGTTTTCCCGGCCAAGCTCGATAGATTTTTGAAAAACGTCAAGCGAGCGCTTGTACAGCTCAGTTCGGCCTGGCGCACCGTGGGCCTGAATTCGTTCGCAGGTAATGAGATAAGTCGCAGCCCGGTTATATTTAAAGCCGGCAGACAAGTTACGGCCCAGCGCCAGATCTTCTTCAGCCAGACTACACAGTTTGTCGGCCATTTCAGCCCAGGTATCTCTGAATGCCTGAACGCCTTCTTTATCCGGTGATTTGGCTGCTTCTTGCAGTGGTCCGCACATTTCTTCAATCTCGCCAATGCGCGCGCCCATTTCAATGGCCAGATTAATCGATAAGTTCCAAACATAGTTAGTTGGAAAGTATTTAAACATAAGTAATCCTCTTTACAGTTCCGGCTCTGTTTGCAACCGGATATCAATAAACTTAATTTTTCTCTATCAGGGCAACCGCTCTTACAAAACCCGCAGAAGCGCGTTTTATTTTGTAAGGAAAACAATTAATCAGAAAACCGGTTGCCGGCAGACTTTCTAAGTTGCTGAGCTTTTCCATTTGCCCGTAACCAATGTCCCGGCCGGCTTTATGGCCTTCCCAGATAATCGACGGGTCGCCGGTTTCCTGGAATCGCTCACGGGTATACTTAAAAGGTGCATCCCAGCTCCAGGCATCGGTACCAACCACTTTTACCCCGCGCTCTAACAGATACAATGTGGCTTCACGACCAATACCCACACCGGCTTCCAGATAGCCTGGCTGACCAAACAGTGAGCCGGCACGGGTATTTACCACCACAATATCCAGTGGCTCCAGGGTATGATTGATACGTTTAAGCTCTTCTTCGATATCCTGAGCTGTCACCACATAGCCATCAGGCAAATGTCTGAAGTCCAGCTTAACGCCGGGCTGAAAACACCATTCCAGTGGCAGTTCATCGATGCCATAGGCGGGCTTACCACCGTCAGTAGTCGAGGCGTAATGCCACGGGGCATCCATATGCGTACCGCTATGGGTAGTGATATTCAAACGCTCAGCGGCCCAGGCTTCATCACCTGGCAGCTGGTCTTTTGACAATCCCGGGAACATGGCACCCATCTCCGGCCAGCCTTGCTGGTGATCCGTGTAATCAATTTTGGGCAATAGCGGCGGTGGATCAGTGTATGGATTATTGTCTAACGTGACCGACAGGTCGACGATAGTAAAATTTCGCGGATTAAACATCATAGATTGTTACTGCCATGGTTTAAGGTAACCCGTTGAGATATCGTCCCGAAAATACTTTGCCCCTGACTGTCAAAGGCGTTCATGGTGACGACTTCATCCTGTTGCATAAATGCGGTTTGCGGGTTGCCGGTTTCTAACATTTCTTTGGCGCGAAGCTCTGAGATACACGCCTGCCCCTTTGCCGGGTCGGCATTTGAAACGGTGCCTGAACCAAACACGGTACCGGCTTTAATGGTTCGGGTTTGCGCAACGTGAGCTATGAGCTCATGAAAGCCAAAGTGCATCTCCTGCCCCAGCGGCTCGCCAAAGATCTCGCCATTACGTTTAACCTGTAGCGGTAAATACACCCGGCCATTTTGCCAATAATCACCAAGCTCATCGGGAGTCAGTGCAAAGGGTGCAAAAGCCGTGCTACCTTTAGCCTGAACAAACCCAAAGCCGGTTTTCATCTCCCGGGGACCGAGAGCCCGGTAGCTTATATCGTTGAGCATGACGACCAGACGGATCTGAGATAACGCAAACTCGGCAGAGCTGCCCATCGGAATGTGATCAACAATCACACCAAACTCACCTTCAAAGTCGATACCATGCTTGAAATCCGCAACTTCAATGTCGTCAGTTGCCGCCAGAAAGCTGTCTCCCGCGCCCTGATAAACCAGCGGATAAATATCAGCATCAGCAATCGGTTCAAGATGAAAAGCCTGCTGCATCAAATAACCATGATTTAAAAACAGGGAACCATCCAGCCATTGCCACGAGCGTGGAAGGGGGGCGCTTAGCCGGCCTTCATCCAGTGGCTCACTATCGCTTAATTCTCCTGCGTTTAGTTGCTGGTATTTAGCTCTTAACGCTTCTGAACAGGTTGCCCAATTGTCGAGCGCCCACTGCATTGTTGGCGCTATGCTGCTGACATCAACAAATCGGCTAGAATCGCTGGATACAATGATCAGCTTGCCGTCAGGGTGTTGCTGCGCTAATGATGCTAGCTTCATATCTGGCACACTCAAATGTTAAAATTTAATAAACAAATCACAGCACCTATGTTAATACCGAATATTGAATCGATAAAATCGAGTGTTTGGATGTTAGGTATTGAATAAACTGATAGGTTACGGGTTGAACAACCGATTGGCTGATTATTAGCCCGGAAAGCGACAGGGGTCGTATAGCGCTTGGTGACAAAGATGCCACTTTTCAAACGAGGTGAGGCTGGTAAAAGACGGCCGGGTTTGAACAGGGTTCGCGGCAACTTGAACAACGCTTATCCGGGCTTACTTTACTTCGTCTCAAACGAACGTGAGAGTAAGCCCAACCGGGGTGGTACCGCGAACCATAAACTTTACTGGCCGATCATGGTTAACCCTTTAGTTTGTCTGCATTCGGGCCAACGCGGCCTGAGCACACTCACTCATTACCCGGGTATAGTTAAGCACTTGTTGCTCGCCAATGATAAACGGATTCTGACTTTCCGGTTTGTCACGAAGATCGCGCATCCGTTTTACTGAGTCATCAACAAACGGGTGGTTACTAAGCGTTACATCAACGCCCAGCTCTTTTTCGATACTGGCAAATTTTTTCGCCGACCGGATGTAATTTTCGATTGATCCCTGTTGCGAAGGAATACCGGTTCCTCCCCACATGGAAGCCAGATGCCGTTTGCCATTTTCAAAAACAGGAAAGATAAGCGACATTGTGCCTGGCGTGTGACCCGGAGTGGCAATTAACTTCACACTCGTATCACCATAGGTGACTTCCTGACCATCATTGGCGACCAGATCTTTTTCCGGCGCATCAGACCAGTCAGGCGCAGGCATACCAGATTTTTGTGCCGCCTGAGGATTGGCAGCTAACGTCCAGTCTGGCTCGCTCATCATGACTGGAATCTGATATTTGTCAGATAAATACTTTGCCCCACCGTAATGATCACCATGGCCGTGAGTCACAATAATGATCTTAATGTCGTTTGGGTCAAGCCCCAGCTCACGCATTCCCGGCTCTATGACATTCTTTGCTTCTTCAGTATTGTTTAAGGCATCTATTAAAATAATGCCGTCACTGGTTTGTAATGCATATGCACCCACTGTAGATACCCCCACATAATAGAGGTTATCGAATATTTTTGTGGCAGGCGGCACACTTTTATCTTTAAAAAACGCCATCGCGCGATTGTCATCACTACACTGGAGTTCTGCTGTTGTTTTTATAAATGTATCGCCGGCTAATTGGTATGCCGTATCTACATGTTGCTCTGCGGGTGTTGATGTTGCAGTGCACCCCACAGACAGAAGACTAACGATGCTCAGTGAAATAGCTTTTGTAAAATAAGTGGTCATATGATGCCTATTTATACTGAAGTGTACTTTATACCTTCGCATTCTTGATTAGCGATCATCAATATAAACTGGTCTGCGGTGTGAAGGTATGGGGCTTGGATACAGCTTTTGCTTAGCAGCAACAGGGATTGATTACTGCACTGAATTAACACTTGTGGTTACTGCGAGGTAGAAAAAATCCACTATGTTGGGTTTTAATGTTAATGTTTGTTCAGAATCGTTAAAAATGACAGTTAAGCTGTGACATATCGAAATAGCTGATAGGTAAGCGCATTTCAGTGGCGTTATGTCGGGTCGGTCAATACTGGATAAACGTGAGAAAATGTTATGAGATTTGAACAACTGGATCTGAATTTACTGGTTGCTCTGGATATCTTGCTGGAAGAGCAAAATATCACCCGGAGCGCTGAACGCTTACATTTGTCCCAGTCAGCTACAAGCGGTATTTTGTCCAGATTGCGCGCGTTTTTTGAAGATGATTTGCTTGTTCAGATTGGTAAAAAAATGCAACCCACACCGTTTGCTTTGGAATTACAGGGTCCCGTGTCGGGTGTATTGGCGACCGTGCGAGGCTCTATCATTGGCAAAAAAGCAAACAACCCCGAACAAAGTGAACGCCATTTCAAAATTATCGCGTCAGACTATATTGTTCAGGTATTACTGGCCAAAGTCATCGCAGATATTGCTAAAAGTGCGCCAAGGGTAACGTTTGAGTTTTTATCACCGTTTGCCCACGAGATTAATATTCTTGCCAAAGGCGGTGCTGACATGATGATGGCGCCAGACTCTATTATGCTGGAAAAATATCACAGTGCCCCGCTCGTCAGCGATGAATTAGTTTGTATCGCTGATAAGAATAATACAGAGATAAACGACGTACTATCTTACGAGCAGTTCAACTCTATGGGACATGTTTCAGTGGGATTTGCCCGTGCCAGCCACTTGAGTATTGAACAATGGCTAATAGATAAAATGGAAACCAATCGACGGGTAGAAATTATTACTAACGACTTCTCATCGATGATTTACACACTTGTTAATACTAATCGCATCGCTATTTTACCCCGCCTGTTTGCACAGATGCATACACAGAATCAGGCTGTTAAAATGATAAAGCTGCCGTTTGAAACCCCGCCTTTGAAAGAAAGCATGATGTGGCACCCCACACTGGAAAACGATCCCATGCACCGCTGGCTAAGACAAAAAATCTTAGACCACGCTGCAAGCTTTCAATAGATAATACAAACAGACAGCAGCGCAAGATGCTTTGTTGCCGGTATTGTTTCCCATGAGGGGAAACAATACCGGCCATCGGTAGCAGTTAATAAATGGGTCAGATACGTGTTACGTTCTTATTCGCGAAAACTGGCTATTCCTCACACAAAGTTGAAATAATACGTCTTGCGTGATTCGCACCGGCATCGACGTGTATATCAATCATTGGCTGACCTTTAAACTGACGCATAGTTTTGTACTGTGCTTCTATCACCTGTTTATCTTCATCAAACGTAAAACGTGTTTGCTCAACCACCTTTTGCTTAACAGCCTCAATGTCGGTGACCGGATTAGTGGCTATGGTCCAAAAGTAGTGAGAAGTTTCATCCGTTTCAGGCGTTATGCAATGCAGGCCACGCATATGAAAACCTTTTCGGTCGGGATCTGTCACTGAACCGCTTCCAGCGTCTATCCCACCTGTCCATATTTTTATATGGGATGGACAAAATTCTATATCCTGCCAACGATCAATTTTTCCGGCAAAGGGGTACGCAGCGGTGTATGTCGGGGGGGGGGTTGAATCAGGCATGTACCGTTTTATCGTTACTCTTTGCCCCTCAGCTTCCACTTCCATTTTTGCATTCATATGGGTGTGTGCATCGCCACCAATAGTTTTAAGGTGAACATAACCAAGATGACTTAAATCCAGTAAGTTGTCATGGATAAGCTGATAAGGTGCATTGTAGTGATAAACATCTCCGCCATATACATAATCGGGATGGTCATGATATTCGTAATGCGGTGGAGGGGTAGTTGGCTCAGAAGTTTCCTCACTGCCAAACCAGATCCACACTAATCCATCCTGTTCTTTTACCGTGTACGGAGGAACCTTCGCTTTGCGTGGCACTTTTGGCTGCCCGGGAACCTCCAGACATTTTCCCTCACCATTAAAAAGCAAACCGTGATAGCCGCAACGTAAGCCACCCTCTTCAATGGTTCCCATGGAAAGAGGCAACTGTCGGTGGCAACATCGGTCTTGCAGCGCATGCACGTCGCCCTGCAAATCCCGATAGATCACAACAGGCTGGTTTAATAAAGTCCGTGCCAGCGGCTTGTCTTTAAGTTCGCTGCTGAATGCCCCTAAGTACCACATATCCAGTGGGAATGGCGTGCTCTTCGTCGTCATGTCAGCCGATGGGTTGCTAATATTCATACATTCTCCATAAATACGCGCTATCGTTATAGGTCAATAATTAATGTGTCAGTTCTGGCTCTTGAACAGCAGGGAGTAAACACATCATTTTTTTCTTTTTCAGATGCGCTCAACACACTGTCTCTGTGATCAGGAATACCTTCCAATACCCGTGTTTTACAAGTGCCGCACACACCCATTTCACAGGACATATCAATCTCTACACCCGCATCATCTATCGCATCCAGGGCTGTTTGGGTGGCCTCCACATTCAATTCCAATCCCGAACGAGAAAGAATTAATTTGAAGGGTTTGTCCACTCCATCATCTGAAACTGGATCTGCTTTGAAATTTTCTTTGTGAAGATGAGCTTCGCTCCACCCGTTTGCTCTGGCAGACTGAAACACATAATCCATAAAACCAGAGGGACCACAGGTATATAGATGGCAGTTAAAATCTGATGGCCCAATAATTTTGTCAGCGGCTTTCTCTTCACTGTCAAAATGAAAAAAGACGCGTGCAGCGAATTCACACGATGTGAGTTGTTGATAGAACGCGGTGTCTTCTTTAGAGCGCGTATAGTAATGCAACTCAAAATCTTTGTTGTTTTTGTACAGTTCGGTTGCCATCGACATGATGGGGGTAATGCCTATCCCACCGGCAAAAAGCAACGCTCGCTGACTCGAAAGATCCAGGGGAAACAAATTCCGGGGTTCAGAAATAAAGATTGACTGGCCAACCTCAATCTCATCGTGCATGGCCACCGAGCCGCCCCGGGAAGCGGCGTCTTTCAGAACCGCAATTTTATAAATATTGCCCGGTTCACAGTGGCTGATTAGAGAGTATTGTCGGATAAAGCCTTCTTTCACCTTCACATCGATGTGGCTACCTGCCTCAAACGCGGGGAGCGTTTGTCCGCCCGCACTTTCGAGCTCAAAACTCATGATTCCCGGCGTTTCTGTAATTTTCCGCTTTACGATAACTTCAAGCATAACTAGCCCGTCTAAATCGATAAACAATGTCTGGATTTTGCACAGAACTAGTTGACACGTCAACTAGTTTTAACACTAAATTAACCTTGTATTAAGTGCATGGTTGAAAGAGAAATCGTTTCGGGTTAGTTGGAGATAATCGGGACCTATGTATAAATAAGATGGAATGACATACACTTGCACCACCTGGAATGCTTACCAGAGCACGCTTTTTGCAGACCCTGAAATAATAATGAAACTAGAAAAAAATAAGTTAGATCTTCAGCGATATATACCCGCGCTTGTGAATTTTTTGTCTAACAAATTATCCACCGGGGCGTCGAAGTGCTATCGCAAAAATTTTGACATCGGTATTATAGAATGGCGCGTTCTGGCCATGCTGAAGGTTGAATCTGATATTAGTGCTAACCGCATTGGCCAGGTGATTGGCCTGGATAAAGCAGCCATCAGCCGGGCAGTAAAACAGCTCGCTGAAGCTGGATATGTCAATTTACAACCCTCCCCTATAGATGCCCGTTCATCTCTACTTCAGTTGACTGAAAAAGGCCACCAGTTGCACAACCGTATTCTGCCGGTAGCACTTGAAAGAGAGCGATTGTTGCTAAGCGGTATCAGTGAAGATGACTTAGAAGTGACATTACGGGTATTGTCCAGGCTTAACGAAAACGTCCGCTTGGTTGATGCTTATAAGCCCCGGTCGTAGCGTTTTTAGCGTACTGCGCTACTCAGTCTTACATGGTAAATAAATACATTTTTACCTGGAAAAAACAGCCTGTGCGCGCAATATCATCACCTTCCCTGATAAAGTCGTCAGATACGACCTTACAATATGGTCTTTATGCATTACCTACAGGCATGGTTGTTCCCTGATTATTGGTATAGTGGTACAAACACTGTACATAACCGCCTGATACGGCATGATTATCAGGTTCGTTTAACCTTGGTCTCAGACTGATTTACTGCGTTCTTCGAACCTTATTTGGATAGCAATAAGCGCCGTGAGCTAACGGAATTTTTTATATATCCCCCCTCTACCATCTGCAAACTAGATAGTTCATATCAATATATTGGATTTAATGTCTGGCCGAATTTGCTCTATGTTAAGCAAATGTTACTTAATTGACTCTACTGACCCGTGGAAGTGATAAAAATTTAACAGAAAATTTTATCGCCGAAGATTAAGTCCATTGGTTTGGCTCAATCATTGTTATTGGAACTCATATGAAACTAAAAAAATTGTCCCTATATTTCCCGCTTTTAGCATTCTCCGCGCTATCACTACAAGCGCTGGCTCAAGAGACCGCAAATGAAGAAAAGGAGGCTGAAGAGAACAATGGCATTGAAACAATTATGGTTACAGCGCAGCGCAAGAGCGAGTCGCTGCAAGAGGCCGCTGTCCCTATGGTTGCGGCTGACCAGAAATCGTTAACCCAGCAAGGGCTTGACTCTGGTCAGGATCTTGGAAGACTAACGCCGTCACTCGGTATCAGTGCCGGTGGCGGCCCCCTGACAAGTGTTTTCATCCGCGGTGTCGGCGCACTGACTGTAAACCCGCTAACTGATGCCGCAGTGGCTCAGAATATTGATGGTGTTTATCTGGGTCGCTCCAGTGGCGCAGCCGGTCAGGGTCTGTATGATCTGGAACGGGTTGAGGTTCTTAAAGGCCCGCAAGGCACGCTGTATGGCCGTAATGCTACGGGGGGCGTGGTTAACTACATTCCCATGAAACCTCAGCTATTAGAAACGTCAGGTTACGGTCAGCTTGAATTGGGTAACTATTCAAGAGTCGGTTTTCAGGGCGCATTTAATACGGCCGTTGGTGACGACGCTGCTCTGCGCCTGTCAGTTAATACACTGCAGTACGACGGCTATTCAGACGATGGTACGAATGACGCTGACAATGTTTCTTTCAGAGCTCAGTTTTTATATAAACCGTCTGAAGATTTTGATATCCGATTTGCTGTCGATTACTCCGAGAACAACGCGATTGGTCAGGCAGGCGACCTGGTTGGCACATTTAGCAATGAGACAGGCAATCTGACGGAATTCTTCCCTTCTGGTCTCGGTGCATTTTCAGGCCCGACCTCAGACGCCGCTAACGCTATTCGAACTGGTGTATTGCATACTCCATCGTTTGCTCCCTACCAGCCGCTGAATATCGATGACTTAGGGCAGGATGTGTCGTTTACAGGCTATATGGCTGAGCTTAACTACACCATGAAACCGGGTACGCTTACCATTATCCCTGCTTATCGAGAGTCGGAACAAGACTATACGTTTGTTGGTCCTGGCTTTGCTCCTGCAAAAACCAGTGAGAAAAACGAGCAAACCAGTATAGAGACGCGCTTTGCCACAGACTTTGACGGTCCGCTTAACGGTATTCTGGGTGCCTTTTACTTTGATGAAGAAATTCAAACCAGTGGGGTGTTTGCACAAAACTATGCTTCACCCATTCAAAATTACGAAAATGGCGGCGATTCCTGGGCTATATTTGGTCAGGCTACATACGATATCTCTGAAGTATTTCGTCTGAACCTGGGGTTGCGTTACACCGAAGACAGTAAATATGCCGAAGGTATCAGCGATACATTTGTTACATTCTGTGGCGGTGCGCCTTTTACCGGCAACTTCCTGACCCCTCCTGACAGTTTTGCCAATGGTTGTGCGTCAGGCGCTATGCCGGCTCACCCTGTTATCTCTGATCGAGAAGCGTTTATTGGTTACTTTGTTGATGAAGGATTGATTGCTCCTGATTCTGTTGCCACCGTACCAGGCATGGGACCCCCTCCTTTCTACAACCTGACCATTCCTGGTGGCGCTACTCCACAAATCGGTGCCATCGTTAATGTGGGCGAAGGCTACATAGCGTCAGACCTTGACTACAGTGAAACAACGTACCGGGTTGGCCTGGAATATGACATAGCAGAAGACAGCTTGCTGTATGCTACATTTGAAACCGGTTATCGCGCAGGGGGAGTCGACTTATCTCTGGCGGCGCCTACTTATGATCCTGAATATATTGACGCCTTTACCATTGGTTCAAAAAATCGCTTTTTAGACAATACTCTTCAACTTAACCTGGAAGCCTTCCACTGGAAGTATGACGGACAGCAAGTCACGTATTTCACTACGTTAGACAGTGCCTCGTCATTCCCGATTGCAAACGGTGACGCCACTATTCAGGGTTTGGATGTGGATATGATTTGGCGAGTAGGTCGCGACACCACCATTAGTGGTACTGCTCAGTTCCTGGATGCCACCTATGACTCGTTAACGCTGGTATCGGACCCCGGTGAAGGTCGTTTTGGGTGCGCCTCTATTGGTGTAACCGGTGATCTTGAAAGTTACGACTGTTCAGGTCAAAGCTTGCTTTACTCTCCGGACTTCGGGGCAAACCTGGCAATAAATCACGTTATCGATTTTGATGAGTACAATCTTTCTTTAACGGCACAGGCATCGCATCGTGGCAAACAATCGACTAACTTCCTGTTTGTTGAGGCTACAAATGCGGAGTCTTATGTCACGCTGGATCTGGATGCAACACTGATGTCATCTACCAGCAACTTTGACTGGACGCTGTCATTATTCGTGCGCAATGTTACTGATGAACAATACGTCACGAATTCACAGGTTAATAACCGGGGGCTTACTTACAACGCCTTTAATCCACCGCGTACCTTTGGTCTGCGCCTGAAAACAGAATTTTACTAAGTCACAACCCAAAGCATTAACGCCGCCAGCTTTCCTCTTAAGTTAGCGCGTTAATGCTTTTTTTTAACTGTTTGTGTCGATACTTCCTCAAATATCCTGTTCAGATTAATAATATCAAGGTGTAGCGCTTCAGCCAGAAACCGCTGACCGAAATGTTCACAAGCCCGTTTCCCAGGTAATCGCGTAGCAGCCGGCTGAATGTTTGCTGTTCAAGCAGGGGCTATACCCAGTGGGAGTATTAAACGTGCAGTACTTCGCTATTTAAAATAATCAGAAACGTCGGCTCAGGCCGGCGTTTTTGTATTTAACAGCCATGTTGCTGATTCAGTTGACCCTTTTGCTGACTCTGCAAAACGATAAGTGTTCACTTATATAAAAACGTATTACTGCTCATCTCTGTGTTCCCTAAAAGCTGTTCTACATATTTATAAGCAAAGGATAGCGGCAAGCGTTTAATGAGGACAGTCGCCGGTCATTTGCCTACACAGGCACGGAAGTTTATCGCGGCTACGTAAGATCAAGGACTACATATTTCAGGCCTGCCGACTTCCCGCTATGCTCCAATGTTTATTCAGCCACTTTTTTATAGCAGGGAATTAATATGAAAAATCCGTTCTATGCCCTTTTGCCGGCCAGTTACTACTGCAAGATACTACCGGTAATTATGCTGACCCTGTTTATGCTATCCGCCTGAGGCAGCGATGTTTCGACACCCGCCCTTATCATATCAGCCAGAACACAAATGCCAGTAACATCCTGACGGGCGATGGTGGAGTATTACTGATACCGGCATAGTGCCAGTCCCCTGCTTTGCTATTATACTGAGAGCGACAGCAGACTCGGCTAATTTCAGGGATAGACTATGTGTGGTTACTGTATTGAAAATGAAGCGTTATCTGTACTGATAAAAGGCCAGTTTAATAGCAGAAAGGTTGCTGAATTAGCTGAGAATCACTTCAATCAGTCTCTGACTGCGATACATGTTTTGCCTGAATTTGCAGGGCCGGACCCAAACGAACTGAAGCATTTTAGTGCGCTATCACCTAACGAGCCGGTTGCATTGTGGATTTCACTTCGCCAGATTCTGTTTAATGGCAGCGTAACAAGATCAAAGCTCACTGCCAGCGTTCAGGCCGCCATGCAGGATGGGATTCTGCTGCGGGAAAAAGAACGGTTTGCCTCTTTTTTCATCGCCTCATTACCGGCTTTCACCCAGTTACTCAGTGCAACATCACCTGAGCAGCTGATAAGTGATTATCATGCACTTACCGCCACGCTTATCGCCGAAGCAAAAATCATTATCCGGGAAGCATCAGGAGACTTTTTACGCCCCTTTTTTATCAAATCAGCAGATGCGTCATTTTTCCCGAACATGCCCAGTCCGTCATACACAGAAGAAGAACACCCTGCCTTTGAAGAACTGCCATTTACCCTGCTACTGGCAGCAGACATATTGATAAACCATACTCCCGACACCCTTGAGCTAACCGCAGCAGCACTTCACACCTACCCGACCCCGGGCTTCGGTTCTGTCATGACAGCCTGGCAGCGCCACATCGCCTGGCACTGGTACGCACACAATGGCAAAGATAAGATAAAAACACTGGGGACCACCATGCGACGGGAGCTTTTGCTATATCTGGCCATGAGGCTTAAAGCCCACCATCACCCCACCGACTGGTTTCCCGCAGTCGCCGCGTCAATGACATCGCCCATTGTTGATATGAATAACAGAGAAATATTGAAAGTTTGGAATGAGGGCTCTTGAGGGCGATCGAAAATAAATGGGTAGATATGGGAGAGAAGTGGCGCACCCGATAGGATTAGAACCTATGACCTTTGCCTCCGGAGCCAAGAAATATAGTGTTTTCCAGTGACGCTCAGTGAACCACAAAAAACAAAAATTTAAACATAAACCATTGATTTAATTGATATAGCTAAATTCATAGTCTGTTCACCATTGTTCATGTAAACTCACCCAAAATCACTCGAACTGCTACATATTTGCTACATATTTTGAAATGACTATCAAAAAGAAGATCTCAAATGCGACGATTTCCACCCTCAAAATCGAAGATAAGCGGCTAAACGACACAGAGATATCCGGCTTTCATGCGCGCATATCGCCCAAAGGCCGGATTACCTACTTTTTGTACTATCGCCATAACGGTAAACAGCAAAATGTGAAGCTGGGGACTCACCCTGAAATTACTCCCGCGCAAGCCAGGGATGCAGCAAAAGCCGCAGGTGCTTCTGTGGTTCAGGGTGTTGACCCTCACGAGCATAAAAAAGAGTTAAAAGCCCAAGAAAGGAAATCCAGGTTAACCACGCTGGAAGCATTTTTAGATTTACAGTTTGCGCCCTGGTACAGCGCCCAGTATCCCAAGTCTGGCGAACGGGAGATTAAAAATCTCAAAAAGAACTTCCCTACCCTGCTACCCATGCAGCTAAAAGATATTACCGCTGCGGTAGTCGAACGTCGCCGCACAGAAATGATGAAGGATAAACGCAGTAACGCCACCATTAACCGCCGCTTCACTACGCTTAAATCAGTCATGAGCAGAGCGGTTGAATGGGAAGTCATAGAAAAGCACGACCTGAAAAAAGTCAAAATGCTTCGCGAAGACAATACCCATATTCGCTATTTAAGCTTTGAGGAAGAAGAAGCACTGAAACGCGCCCTTGCCGCCCGAGACTATCGTATCAAAAAAGACCGTGAGAATGGCAACAAGCACAGAACCGAGCGTGGTTATCCGCTACTACCAGATTTAAGCGATCGCACGTTTGCGGATCATATAGCGCCTCTGGTGATAGTTGCCATGAATACCGGTATGCGAAAAGGCGAGTTACTTAGCCTGACCTGGGCTGATATTAACTTTGAACGGGAATTTGTAACCGTGAAGGCGGCCAACGCGAAAAGTGGAAAAGCTCGACATATTCCGCTTAATCAGAAAGCCAAGTCGGCGCTATTAAACTGGAAGCTAGATTGTGGTTCCCTGCACTGGGTATTTGAAGGTGAAAACGGCCAGCCAATTAAGGACTTCAAGAAAGCCTGGGTAGCTTTGTTGGAAAGCGCTAAGATTATCGACTTTCGTTTTCATGACTTTCGCCACCACTTTGCTAGCAAACTAGTAATGGCCGGAGTAGATTTGAATACTACCCGTGAGCTACTTGGCCATGGTTCTTTAGATATGACGCTCAGGTACGCACATTTGGCACCTGAGCATAAGGCGAGAGCGGTAAATTTGCTTTAATTTCTTATCAATTGTACTAACTCATCTAATGAGCGGGATTCTCGATTGACCTCCGGCAAAAGTGATTAAAAGAAATTGATTAAGCTAGGCACGATTTTTTACTGTTAGTCAAACAGTAAAAGTTTTCACTTATTAGGGGACGCAGACACTGGACTCTACATGCAACGCGGCAACATGCCAACGTCCCATAGTACGGCGTTATGACTAAAACGTATTGGAAATGGAATTTATAAGAGATTCGTTCTTTACTAAACTTGGACTTTTTTTCGTCGAAGTATCACTAATTCGCATTTTAAACCCTTATCTAAATAATCTATAAAATCTGCTAATTTATCCCCATATTTATATCAGTACTAAATCGGATTTTTCTAATGGCAAATCTTGCGTAAAAATACTTACGAGCATCGTAAACTAACCAGTATTCTTTTCCGCTTTTTCACTTCGTAAATAATATAAATAAAATTTTTAACAGATCTGTCTTCCCCACCAATTACCATCCTCAATATACTTTGCCACTTTACCATTCCGAATCAGTAATCCATCGGTTTGATATCCGGTGTAAGCACCGAACGAGTTCTTTGCGTTTAGTGTAACGCACACTAAATAACCATACGTAACGCCATCGATTCTATTTCCGAGCCAGGTTTTTTGTGGATTACTTACTCTCTGGTATTGGGCGGAAGCTGGATCTTTAAGCGTCATCATGTAGTAGTTTTTTACTACTGATTCGTGAGAAGACGGGTAAACACCATAATCAGCATTCGCTACTTCTTGCTGCGTTGGTACCCCAGCGCAGCCAGATAGAAAACTGACGAGACACAAGCTTAAAAGCTTTTCTTTCATAAATAATTCCTTTTATTTTTTAATATAAAATATTGTTATTGCTGAGGTTTCATAGCAACACTTGTTTCTTCTGATTAAGCAATTTTTAGTGTTCCTATGGGAGCGACTGACGCCTGCTATACAGAGCTGCCGCGCGATATATGTGAACCACTATACGCAATTAGGCTCCTTGCAAGCTTTAAAGTGTGATATATATATTAAAAATCTAGTCATTACAAATACTATCTCTACAACTTTTTCTCTATTATTTACTAAGATTTCACTTTGATTCTTCCGGCTCAAATTTGCCTGTATGCCAGTTATATGGTCCGGCTACTTTTCTGCCAACTGGCCAACGCTCTTCACAATGCTCACACCGTACCCAATTTGCGCTTGTATACGTAACATCGTCATCGCCGCAGTAAGGGCACTGTTTATCATCCAACACCATCGTTATAATCTCCCATTATCATTTTCGCTTTGTAACACAAACAATGGACATCGTGCATTATGCAGGAGAAAGCTTACTACAGGCTGAACGAGCTTCAGCATCATCACGGTATCACCGCAGATGAAATTCGTTTTCTAGTCGAGCAAAAACGTCTGCGCCTTTCCTTTCTGCTTCAAGGCATAAGTTTGATAGTGGGTACGCGAGGTAAACAGGGCTTTATCGCTCAGGGTTCGGCAACTGTTGATGCTATTGCCTCGGTGGATATCTCTGAATCACTTGCACTTTTAAGTCGGGGAAAAGTAACAACCAAGACGGTATATCTCAGACAAGCATCTTTTCAAGGCTACTCTTCAGCCTACCCATTTAAAACCAAAGCACCAAACTCAGAAATAATTGAATGGCATGCGACTGAACTGTCAACTATCAAGCAGGGTGTTGTTGTTGCTAAAAACTTTCCTCGCGAGCAACAGTCCAGTGCAGCAGCAATGGCTGATACCTTTAAAATGTTTAGTGGGGATGCTACTCCACCAGATTACCTGAAGGAAAAAATAAAAAAGAACGGCGACACAGACCTCTATTGCGAAGAGTTTAAGTTTTCCCTTTCTGACACATGCCTGTTTGTCGATGATTTAAAACGTCATGGCCTATTAGGCTCCGATAACGCTTCTAAACCGCATTCTTCTAAGCTTCAGCCGCAAGATGTAAGCGCTAATAAGCGGCCTAATAGGCTCACTGATAAACCTAATAGGTTAGTAGAGAAAAATATTCCTCAGTTTCACTACCCTGCTTCCAGATCTGCTCGTCTCGCGGAAAGGCTAATAGGTTATGCGCTAGATGCAAAGTTCGACGCTCTATGGTCACTCATCAGAAAGGTCATGAACGATGACGAGCTTCTTGACCTAATAGACCCTGAAAGGGAAGTGTTAGATATTACGCCAGACACGCTGTTTTGGAATGTGCCAGAAGATGCTCCTGATAAAGAGAAAAGGGTGGCTAGGGTTTCTTTTAAAAACACCGTTAGCAAGGTAAAGCAAAAACTGTCATAACCTTTGTCATCACATGCGTCATGGTGGTTGTGATCCCGCTTAGATTCGCTCCTGAAATACAATCTTGTAGTCAGGAAGCGAACAATGACAAAAACTATCACTCCCCGCCTTTTATCTGAAAAAGAGGCATCTCAATATATCTGTATGAGCCGTTCTTTTCTGCGTCAGGCGCGGATGGACGGCAACCGTGAAAACCGCACACCGGCACCACCGTTTATCAAAATTGGTCGGGCTGTACGTTACCTCCGTGAAGACCTGGATGCTTGGCTGGAAAGCTTTGTTCGTCGCACTTCCCTGTATCAGGATGAGAGGGTGGCGTAATGAAAAAACTTACGCTTTCTCAGTCGGCCCTGCTTACTTACTTTGCTAATGGCGGCGTTGTGGAAATGTGCACAACGGTTTGCAGTCAATTAGGGGCGACTAATTTTTCTGCTGAACGCCCTGAGCAGTTTTCTAAAACGGTGCTTTATTCCCTGGTCAAAGCCGGTTTACTAAAAACAGTGGATGAAAAGCTGGTTTACGGGCTTCGCTGGAGCCGGTTAATGATTACCGAACGCGGTTTGAAATTTCATGAAGCAATGGAGGCTCAGCGTGCGTCGATTTAAAGAATCGGAACTGTCTAAAACCCTGGATTTAATGGGCGGCTTTATGGGCGATTTTTATCGCTCACTGCATGTTGATGACCGAATTTTTGTTAAAGGGCTTATTTCTCATTTTCCGGCCGAGGTACAGCGCATACTGGCAGACAGATACCAGGCATTTGATAAGCCGTTTAATGCTAATTCCTATATACGGGACATGACCGGCAAACTGAATGCTTTGTTACCGGCAAAGCTAATTCCTTATTTCAATGCTGGGGAGAACGAGCTTCGCGAACTTGCCAAAGAAAATGCCCGCCGCTGTAAACGCTTTGAACTAAATCATATCAGGCAACAACACAAGCTACCTGAAAAGTCGGAAAATCCCGTTAACGGGATCCAGTTTCCGTTAACGGCTTCAGCGCGGTTCGTTAACGGGTTTGGTATTGCTGCGCCCGAAGAATCAAATTCCGTTACGTTAACGGGCGTACTTCGTCGTATGCAGGATGAATACTGGTGGTTACGTCAGTTACGTAAGGTTATTAGCCGTAAACGGGAAACAGTGCTTATTCACCTGGGCCAGGTAAACAGCCGTAAAGGTAAATACTGTAGTGACTACACGGTTCAGTTTCGCCTGATTCAAAAAGAGCTACAGCGTGAAATGCTGGAAAATCTGATTATCGTTAACGAGCTGAACGAGTCTTTTTCGTTAGCAGAATTATCAGATAAAAACGTCTCGAATCCCGTTAACAGAAAAAACGAGCTGATGACACGTATGTCTGGCTTTGAAAAGCTTTCAAAGGAAGCCGGACACAAAGCGATATTTGTTACCATTACCTGCCCTTCCCGCTTTCATAATACCTACGCTAAGTCAGGCGATCCAAACCCGAAATGGGATGGTTCAACACCCCGCGATGCCCAGGACTATCTAAATAATATTTGGCGGCGTATTCGGGCAGAGTTAGACCGTCGTAGTATTCAGCAATATGGTTTTCGCATTGCTGAGCCTCAGCACGACGGCACGCCACACTGGCACATGCTTTTGTTTATCAACCCTATCCACTCTGACACCTTTAAGTCAGTAATTAAAGATTATGCCCTTCAGGAAGACGGCGACGAAGCCGGTGCACAGGAAAACCGTTGTGATTTTAAAGATATTGATTATAGCCGTGGTAGTGCTACTGGCTACATTGCGAAATACGTCAGTAAGAATGTTAATGGCGAACAACTTGATAGTGATATTGATGGCGGTGACGCTATACACGCAGCTCAACGGGTGGAAGCCTGGGCAAGCTGCTGGGGCATTCGCCAGTTCCAACAAATCGGTAACGGCTCAGTCACCGTATGGCGGGAACTTCGACGGCTAAAGCAACTTGTTGGTTTATCTGAAACCTTCGACGCAATTTATGAAGCTGCTGATAGTGGCGACTGGGCAAAATTTGTGGAGTTGATGGGCGGCGTGTTCTGCAAGCGAAACGACCAGCCTATCAGGCCGCTGTATCAGGAAAAGGTGAACGAGGAAACCGGCGAAGTGAAGCAAAGCTACTTTGACGGTGTAGTTACCCTGGCATTAAAAGGCGTGCAGTATGCAGATAAAGAAGTTATCACCCGCGTTTACGAATGGCGCATTGAACATCAATCGAAGAGAGCCGCATAGCGGCTCTTCTGCTTTTACTTGGAGTTCTGTAAATAAGTGTACTGTAGTATTTTATCTTGATAACTTATTAATAAATGTTGTCCGCTTTATACCCCAAAAATCTAGAAAAACGAATATTTGACTCTTAACGTTCAGGTTTAGATCTGAAAAGCCAATAACCTGCTCTTGATATGCTGCTAGCTCAAGCTCTTTTGCAACATCTACTAGGGAGCGGTAACTTTCAGGCTTAGAGAAATATTCGGCTAAAATATTCGTTCCAAGTTTATCCAAGTCTTTTTCAACTTTTGATCTAATTTTGGCAACAGATAACGAATCACTATCTGAATATTGTTCAACCAACGACAGTGCGTTTTCGATAATCTTTTTTGTTCCACCTTTGCCTGAGGAGCCATACATAAACCCGTTCATTAACTCTTCAGTTCTCGGCTTGTGATCCAAAAATGCTACATCTTTCAGCAAGTAATCAATACAAATGGATATATATGAGCATATTAGATAAAAACTTCTTGTCGCTAAGTCAAGCCTAGATGTTGTCTCTAAGATTTTTTTTGCAAAAAATTGGGCTTCTTCGATTAAAGCATTGCAAGTGTTGTAACTGATTCCTGAGGAAAAGAAGCTTTTCGCATAATTTAATCTAGATTTCCAATCTCCATCTAGCTTTGCTAATTCAGCATCAGTGAATAGGTCAAAAAATTGCTCTTCACTGATTCTTCCATTTGGGCGCCCTTGCGTATTTTTTAGCTTATTGAGAAAATTTCCGTCTAAAACCTGAACTCCTAGCTTTTGACCAAAGTCTTTTACCAACTGCCTTTTGTCTGTCGTCGCAATAATGGCGCTATCTGCGTTGACAGCTTTTCTCAACCCATACACCCATAAAAGCCGCTCCATAGCTTTTGGTACTTTTTTATTCTTAATATCTACAACAGAAATATTTCTATGAAGAGAAGAGCTCCTAGCGTAAATCCACAAATCTATATCTGTTGTATCTGATTGTCCGAAATTGAATGGAACGCCTCGAATAACATAGTAACCCGATTTATTAAAATAGTGCCTAAGATGCTCTTCCATTTCGAATCCTTTTTTACCATTAGATTCGCTATTCACTAAAAGCCTCCTTTTCTTAAACTCGAGAGGATGCCCGTAGTAGCCAGTGCATTTTCCGAAACTTGCTTCTTACGGACAATAGCTCTATTTAATTCTGGGCCTTTGTATCGGCTAACAGCTGCCGTAGGCAGAGAACTTAGACTGTGCTCGCTAGCATCGCCGTTTTGTATGACTTGAAGTGCTAGAATCCCAACTTCTTTCTTCAATAGCTTCATCATGGGCCCAGTTCGCCCTTTCTTTTTTCCAATTCCTACTTTGACGACACCTTTTAGCTCTAAAACCTTATAATCTTGTTCGATTGCGGGTACTGGCCCCACTGCTTCGCCTCTAATCATTGCATTAAGAAGTGCTTCAACTATTCTGATTTGTCCCCTTTCACGCTGACTCTTTGTCATACCGTATGTAATTGAGCTAACAAATGCTTTGGCTAGATCAAATGCATCGTCGACCTGTGCGTTACTGTATTTTGAGAAGGCAGCAGGCAAAGTGATAAAGCCAACTTCTTCTGTGGAATTACACACAGCGTTTATATCGTATAGTCCAACTGCACACACTTTCGAAAACAATGACTCCCCTAGAACTTTTTTAGCCATTGTTAACTCTACGCAAGCATGACTGCTGAGAAGTACATTTAAATCACTTAGAGCTCGTCGTTCTGCTTCATTAAGTGAATCAAGTACCCGTTTCGTTTTCGTAGCGTTTTCTCGTCGGAACAAGTTTCCATTAAAGTAAAGTCTGCTTGTACCCAGTTTATCAGCATCTATGAATCCAATTTCTTCAGAATTTGCGAGTAAGCTTTCGCTTTGAGAGCTACTGAGCTTGAATGTATCGCTAACTTCCTCTTTTACTATTGAGTCAAGAATTGGCTCTTCTGAAGCTCTTTCGGAAATATAAAGGGAAGCGTTTTCATCCGCTGTTGGGTTCATTGAATCAAATATTGTAGCCGTGTGACCTAAAACGGACGAGGATGTCAGTCCCAGCACGGCGATACCATTCCCTGAGGTATCAACCAAACTGTGCTGTTTTAGTGTACTTATTAGGTTGGGGAGCTCAAGCCTAGGGTTAATACCTGAGGCTTTAGCGAGTGCAGCTAAACGATCATTATCAATCTGATTTTCATTGTCTGCTGAAATAGCTGACAGCAAAACACCGGCTTTACCTGAAACAAGAATATTATCGTAGTCAGTCAAGTCCAATACGCTACGCAACTTATTGTGGTGATGAATCAACCACGATCCTTTAGTTTTATCGTCCATAACAATTCTTCCTGATGATTAAGTTCCTCATGAAATACTACAATGGTTTTTCAGGGAATTCTAACAACTAGAACAATTGACAAATTTATGTGCTACACATTTGCTACATATTTTGAAAAGAGAATTTTTTGGGGAGAGGAATCGGGCTACAGCCCTTTAAAAATGGCGCACCCGATAGGATTCGAACCTATGACCTTTGCCTCCGGAGGGCAACGCTCTATCCAGCTGAGCTACGGGTGCGTACTTTAAAAACTTTGTTCTGACCCGTCCGTGGTGGGTCATTCCAGCCGCAACGTCCTGTTGCGGCGTTGCGTTCCTTTCGGCGTGACGTTAAGTCACCCCTCATCGCCTTCGGCGACCGGTACTCACCCAGCTGAGCTATACAACTGCAAAGGGTGCGTACTTTGAAATCGTGTTGCCACAGCAAGATAATACGTGGCAAGGAGCGCTATCATACTGACCGGCGGGCGGCGGTTCAACCGTTTTGTTTAATAAAAACAATGCGAGTGCGCAAAGTATGAGCAGCGATTAAAGTTTGGTTAATTTTTCGTTAATTGTTGTGGAGTTGTGCGAAGCAGTATATCTTTTGATTTATATCGCTTTTAACAATGCCGGAGGCAGATGTGAGAGTAAAAACGTGCCTGGGAGTGGCCGCGCTGGCGCTGGTTGCTGTGGTGCATGCCCAGGAAATGAGTGAAGCAGAGGCTATTGCTGAACGCATTAAGCCGGTTGGCTCATTGCATATGGCCGGTGAAGACGGTCAGCAGGCAGCAGCTTCCGGTGGCGGGGGTGCCCGTTCGGGTGAAACCGTGTATAACAATGCCTGTGTGGCATGCCATGGTGCCGGCGTGTTGAATGCCCCTAAATTGCAGGTAGCTGCTGACTGGCAACCTCGCATTGATGAAAGGGGCATGGATATGCTGCTGCAAAATGCCATTAACGGTTACAACGCTATGCCGCCGAAAGGCACGTGTGGTGATTGCAGCGATGATGAAATTCAGGCCGCCATCGATTACATGGTAAAAGGTATTTAGTCGCTATATAGGCTAAACATGCAGCGAATGTGTCGGATTTATACGTAAGTATGAATCCTCTGTTCTATTTTTGCACAAAATATAGCGTTTCATCCTGAAATCATGTACTTTTAGCCTATTCTACTTACAAGTCTTTCAGGGCTGGCCATTTTACATGTCGACGGATTCGATGCAGAACGAGCTTTCAGCGGATGAACTACGAGAGCTTATTCCGCAATTACAGCAGCTAACTGAAAAATACAAACGTGCTGAACGCGTGCAAAAAGCATTGTTTGATATTTCAGAGTTATCGAGTTCAGTCAGCAACCTCAACCGTCTGTACAGCGCTATTCACGAGATTATCGGCGACTTCATGAATGCCGATAACTTCTTTGTTGCTTTTTACGAGCGCGATGTAAACCTGATTAATTTTGCCTACTTTGTGGATGAGTTTGACGAACAAACCATTCAACAGGTACCCGCGGAAAAACTGATGGATGGGATTACCGGCTATATTTTAAAAACCGGCAATCATGTGTTTCTGGATAGCCAAAACACGGCGCAGTTTGAGCAGGATACCGGCGTTAAAATGGTTGGCGCAGCCCCGCATCAGTTTCTGGGTGTACCGCTTAAACGCGGCACGCAGGTTATTGGTGCCATGGTGGTACAAACCTACGATCAGGATGTAACATATTCCAGCGAAGACCTGGAAGTACTGCTGTTTGTGTCCCAGCATATTGTGACCACGGTTGACCGGGTAAAAAGCCGGGAGTTGACCGAACGGACCATTCGGGAGCGCACCCGTCAGCTGCGTAAAATCAATGATGATCTGCAGGAAGAGATTCTGGAGCGCCAGAAGGTAGAGCAGCTTCAACATGCCCTGTTTGAAATTTCAGAGCTGGCCGCCAAGCAGGATGGCGATATGGATGTGTTTTATGCCAACCTGCATGAAATTCTGGCCCGTCTTATCAGTGCTCCCAACTGCTTTATTGCCATGATCGATGAAGAGCAGAAAATGCTTCACTTCCCCTATTTCAGTGATGCAGAGAGCGACACGGTCGAAGCCCGGCCGCTGGGCCTGGGGCTAACCGAATTTGTGCTGCGCACCGGTCAGGCTGAACTGATCAACCCGCCCCGGGTACTGGAGCTGGCAGAAGCCGGTGAGATTGATGTTACCGCCGCCCAGCGTATGTTATCCAGTTCGAACTCCTGGCTGGGATCGCCGCTTGTGGTGGATGGGGAAATATCCGGGGTCATAGCTATTCAAACCTACGGCCAGCTGGCCAAATACACCGCCCGGGATCTAGAACTGCTACGGTTTGTGTCTCACCATATTGCCGTGGCCATGGAGCGTAAACACAGCGCCGAAGCTATTCAGCGTTACAACCATCAGCTTGAAGAGCGGGTAAAAGAGCGCACCGAAGAAATTAAAGAAGTAAACCAGAGCCTGCGTGAACAGATTGAAGAGCGTAAGGAGATGGAACTTAAGCTGATTCACGATGCCCATCACGACTCACTGACTGACCTGCCAAACCGAGCCATGTTCACCAGCCGGCTAGAACTGGCGCTGGCCAGTAAGCAGCGTTATACCGACAACATGTTCGCGGTACTGTTTATTGACCTGGACCGCTTCAAGGTCATTAACGATACTCTGGGACATCATGCTGGCGATGAGTTTTTGATTGAAGTATCACGGCGCATTACAGAGTGTATTCGCGGCCATGATCTGCTGGCCCGGCTAGGCGGTGATGAATTTGTGGTGCTGCTGGATAACTTCGCTGATACCACAGATGTGGAAGAAGTGGCCTCGCGAATTATCGACTCTGTCTCTGAACCCTTTGTGCTGGAAGGTAAGGAAATGTATTCCGGCGCCAGTGTGGGTATTGCCAACATTGAGCCGTACTATCGCACTGCTGATGAAGTACTTCGGGATGCCGACGCGGCCATGTATCAGGCAAAAACACTGGGCCGGGGCCGGCTGGTGATGTTTGATAAAAGTATGCGCGAACGTTTGCTGGAAGAGTTGGAACTGGAAAACGAATTTCGCCGTGCCCTGCGTGATGAGGAATTTGATTGTTACCTGCAACCGGTTGTTGGCTTGCAAGACGAGCAGGCGCTGTATCATGAGATGTATGTACGCTGGTCTCACCCGCATTTTGGTAAAGTGGCCCGGGAACAGTTCCGTCAGGTAGCTGAACAAAGCGGACTGACGCTGGATCTGGATTTATTTCAGCTGGATAAAGCCTGCCTGTTGCTCAATAACTGGGAAGGGGCGGATAAACCCGCACGTATCGCGGTAAATGTGTCGATAAACCATCTTCTGCAACCCTCTCTGGTGAACAAAATTATTCAGCGAGTAGAGTCTCATGGCACCACACCGTCGAGCCTGGTGTTTGAACTGGATGAGAATGATCTGAACCGACGTTCTCAGTTTATTTTACCGGCCATCAAAAAACTGAAACGGGCCGGTATTACGCTGGTTCTGGACAACTTTGGTAGTGGGCTGGCATCACTGAGCTACCTGTTCGCCTACCCTTTTGACTTTATTAAAATTGATCACCGGTTTGTTAAGTCCCTGCCCCGCTCGCAGCGCAACCTGAAACTGATTCAGTCGGTTATGCTGATCTCTGAGCACCTGAAATTTCAGGTCATTGCCGAAGGGGTGGACACGAGCGCCCAGCTGGCCGCGCTCAGAGAAATCAACTGCAACTATGTGCAGGGTAAGATGCTCACCCAGCCCAAACCCCTAAATCTGAGCCGGCTGGCCGGTTAATTGTCACCGCCACCCAACATGGCACGCAGGTTAGCAATACTCTTATTGCCCTTCTCCTGACGCTCTTCCTTACTGGCTTTGGGCTTCTGGTTTTCCCACTGCACATCGTCGGGCGGCAATTCATCCAGAAAACGGCTGGGCTCTGGGTTAATCACTTCACCAAACTGGCGGCGTTCTTTGGCCAGCGAGAAAATCAGCTCGCGCTGGGCACGGGTAATCCCCACGTAGGCCAGTCGGCGCTCTTCTTCTACATTGTCTTCATCAATACTGCTTTGATGCGGCAGCAAACCTTCTTCCATGCCTACCAGAAACACAATCGGAAACTCCAGACCTTTTGAGGCATGCAAAGTCATCAGCTGAACCTGGTCAGCTTCGTTGTCATCCTCGCCGCGCTCCATCATGTCACGCAGTATCAGCCGGTTGACCACTTCCGGCAAGGTCATGGGCGGGTCCAGATCATTGCCCTCAAGCATGCTGGTTACCCAGCCAAACAGGGTACTGACATTCGACATGGCCATTTCCGCGGCTTTAGGCGTGGTGCTCTGCTCGTACAACCACTCCTCATACCCCATGGATTTGATCATCTGGCGCAGAACATCTTTGGTTTCTCCCCGCTGAGCGTTATCTGACAGCTCCACCATCCAGCGACCAAACCCGGCTACCCGCTGATAGGCCTGTCCACTGAGTACGTGAGCCAGACCATCATGCAGGGCTGCTGCAAAAATCGACACGCCCAGTTCATTGGCAAAGTTACCCAGCTTTTCCAGCGTGGCCCGGCCGATTCCCCGGTGTGGCGTATTGATGACCCGCAGCAGGGCATTGTCGTCATCCTGATTCACCAGCAGACGCAGGTACGCCATAATGTCTTTCACCTCTGCCCGGCCAAAAAACGACATACCGCCACTGATTTTATAAGGGATACGGTTACTCATCAGCAGCTTTTCAAACAACCGGCTTTGGTGATTACCCCGATACAAAATGGCGTAATCCTTAAACTGCGTCCGGTTCATAAATTTATGCGCAATCAGCTCGGCCACCACCCGCTCGGCCTCGTGTTCTTCGTTTTTGGCGCTGATCACTTTAAGCGGCATGCCATAGTCGAGCTCGGAGAACAGGGTTTTGTCGAACAAATGCGGGTTATTCTGAATAAGAATATTGGCGCAGTGCAGGATGCGACCGGATGAACGGTAGTTTTGCTGAAGTTTAATCACATTTAAGCGCGGAAAATCTTCCTTTAGCAGATTCAGGTTTTGCGGCTTGGCACCCCGCCAGGAATAAATCGACTGGTCGTCGTCGCCTACCACCGTAAACCGGGCTCGCTCGCCTACCAGCAGCTTGACCAGCTCGTACTGACTGGTATTGGTATCCTGATATTCATCCACCAGCAGATACCGAATTTTGTTCTGCATTTTGGTGCGCACTTTCTCATTGCTTTTAAGCAGCAATGTAGGCAACAAAATAAGATCATCAAAGTCCAGTGCATTGTAGGCTTTAAGGTGGTTCTGATACTGCCGGTAAGCCTCAGCAAACTCTTTTTCGCCCGTGCTGGTTGCCTGTCGTAACAAATCGTCGGGCAGCAACAGGTCATTTTTCCAGTTAGAGATACAGCTTTGCAGTAACGACAACTGGTCTTTATCGCCGTCGATGGTGTCTTCGGTCAGGTCTTTTAGCAGCGCAACAGAGTCTTTGTCATCAAACAGACTGAAGCCGGGTTTCAGCCCCAGCTCTTTAACATGCGACTTGATAATATTCAGACCCAGCGTGTGAAACGTAGAGACT
Source organism: Salinimonas lutimaris (assembly GCF_005222225.1). Taxonomy (GTDB): domain Bacteria; phylum Pseudomonadota; class Gammaproteobacteria; order Enterobacterales; family Alteromonadaceae; genus Alteromonas; species Alteromonas lutimaris. The sequence continues at coordinate 80,380 of NZ_CP036536.1, read as the reverse complement.
TTCAGCCCCCGCGCCTCCGGCTTACCTAACGTCTGAGCAACCCGCTCTTTCATCTCGCGGGCGGCTTTGTTAGTAAAGGTTACCGCGGCAATGTACCGGGCCGGCATATCGCAGTTACGCACCAGATAGGCAATTTTGTTGGTGATCACACGGGTTTTGCCACTGCCGGCGCCGGCCAGAACCAGACAAGGGCCTGAAACGTATGTTACTGCAGACTGTTGGGCATCGTTTAATCGCATAAGAATAGTACCGGGGCTCGCTGTTGGCTAAAGACCGCAGTTTTGATTGCAAGTCGTTAGCATCTCTTTAGAATAGTCAATGAATGACGTGGCGCATTATAGAGGAAAACTATGCTCGATCCGAAAAAACTCGAAGAACTGGCAAAACAAATTTCTGATGCGGTGCCACCGGGCGTGCGCAACATGGCCGAAGGCGCAGAAAGCCGAATTAAACAGATTTTACAGGCACAGCTGTCAAAGCTGGACCTGGTATCACGGGAAGAATTTGATATTCAGAGCCAGGTGCTGATTCGCACCCGGGAGAAACTGGATGCCATGGAAGCCCGTCTGGCAGAGCTGGAAAGCAAACACAGCAAAGGCGAATAAGCCGCCAGAGAAATAACTAACAAGGTGCCCGGGGCACCTTGTTTTTTTGTGCTTAGCGCTACCGGTATTTTACTGCGCTTAGCGCAGATTCTATTTCAGTCGTGCTTAGCGCACGAGCAGATATTCCAGTAACAAGCCTGCTGCAAACGCCAGTCCTACATAGTGGTTGTCTAAAAACGCCTGGAAACAGGCTTTGCGCTCACGGTGACGAATAGCATACTGCTGCTGCGCAAACAGTACCGCACAAACCGCAATGGCGGTATACACCGGCCAGTGGGCGTTTATCATACCGGCTATCACCAGCAGTAAGGCGATGGTCAGAGCCTGTAACGCACCCACCATGAGTTTGTCGAACCGGCCAAACAGAATGGCGCTGGATTTGATGCCAATTTTAACATCATCATCTCTGTCCACCATGGCGTACATGGTGTCGTAGGCCACCGTCCATAGCAGGTTAGCCACAAACAGTACCCAGCCATACGCCGGTACACTTTCGGTGACCGCAGCAAACCCCATCGGAATAGCCCAGCCAAACGCTGCGCCTAAAAAGGCCTGTGGCAAATACGTGTAGCGCTTCATAAAGGGGTAACAGAAGGCCAGTCCCACCGCCACAAATGATAGGGCAATGGTTTGCCAGTTAAGCAGCAGTACCAGCAAAAACGCCAGTGCAATCAGTAAACCGAATAACTGCAGTGCCTCGCCTTCGCTCACCGCTCCGCTGACCAGCGGGCGGGCTTTGGTGCGTTCCACCGCGCCATCCACTTTGCGGTCGGCATAATCGTTAATCACACATCCGGCAGCACGCATCAGCACCACACCGGCCACAAATACCGCTGTGATAAGTAACGAGGGCACGCCCTGAGCAGCCATGATCAGTGCCCACAGCGTGGGCCACAGCAATAAATAAATACCGATAGGCTTATCCATACGCATGAGCTGCATATAGGCCTGCCAGTTTGAAAAAGACAGTTTACATTGCATAGTTATCTCGGTTGGTAAGCCGGTGAGCCGGCCAGAAAGATCTCAGCCACAATAATGTAATCATCGTTAAGATGAAAGCGTGAGCGGCGGCCCCACAGCCACGACCGCGGCGGCGTATCGTCAAAGGTAAAGGCACTGGCAGGCACCCGGCACAGCTCAAAGTCACTGCGGATAAACCGGTTATCGTTAAACAAACGTTTACCCAACGGCTCACCGCCCAGATTCGCCAGCTCCCGGTCTATCAGGGTTTGTGGCAGCACCGAGCGGGCAAATACCCAGGGCTGTCCGTCACCGTGCAAAATCACTTCCCGCACTTGCCAGTGATGACCGGCCTGGGGTGGTAGCCAGCGCTGCTCGCTGGCATATAGCGGACAACTGCCCTGACCCAGCCGGGTCAGCGAAAACTGCTCACAGCAGCTCTGCAGGCGCTCAGTAAGCGAGCCGGTATCCAGTAACCAGTGATGTAACTGCGCATCAGGCAAGGTAACCTCGCTGGCAGGCTGCCAGTGCACGGTGATGTTGTGGTTGTGCGGGAATGCTAAATCCAAAGGCTAATACCGTATTCTTATTTTGGTGGCTATCTTAACACTCAGGTATAGATTTAGGCACCGCTGGTCGCTTACATTAATCTGGGTGAAAAAATACCGCTTTGCTACACTATACAAACTTTGTTTTTTAATTACATGACAAGAGCTTATCGAATACCGTGATGAATATGCGTTCTCTTTTTAAAGGCACTGTTGCTATTTTTTTACTCCTGAGCTGCTCGTTGGCCAGCGCGCAGGATAAACCCAACTATGCGTATATGGGCCTTGAACCTGACATTGTCACCAATTTTGTCGGTCCGTCGGCCAAAAAGCTGGGTTATGTCAGGGTAACCGTAGAGCTGATGATAAACAGCGCGGATAATCTGGAGATTGCCGAGCACCATATGCCGCTGCTGCGGGCCACCGCCATTGAGATTTTTGGTCAGCAGCCAGAGGAAAAAGTGAAGTCACTGACCGGACGCGAAGATATTCGGCTGGCTATTCTAAAAGCGCTGCAAAAGCATATGAAGCAGGAAACCGGCTCTGAAATTGTGAAGAATGTTATCTTCACCAAGTACCTGTATCAGAACTAGTAAAACACCGCAAAGCAGCGCGCAATGCTAGGCATTGCGTCTGTCAGACGATAAACAAACCAGTGCCGCCAGTAAGCAGCCGCTGATAAGCCCAACCGTATGTGCGGTGTTTGCCATTTGTACCCACAGTACATCGGCATAGCCAACCACCAGCCATACCAGCATAAAGCCGATCACCGAGCGAGGTAAGGTCAGGCCCCAGGAAGGCTTAAGCCAGCCGGTCCACCACACAAACCCCAGCAGCGCATACACCACTCCCGACAGCCCGCCAAAATTAGGCCCGTCCATCAGTAACTGTGCAATGTTGGACGTGATACCGGAGATAAAAAATACCAGTAGCAGCATCGATAGCCCCAGGGTGCGCTCAATCTGCGCCCCCAGCATACTCCACCACAGCAGGTTAAAGACAAAATGCAGGGCCGAAAAATGTAGAAAAACGGGTCCTATCAGCCGCCACCACTGATGATTATCACTCAGCTGGCTTAATGGCTCCATCATCAGGGTATGATAAATCTCGGGAAACAATCCCAGTAAAGACAATCCGTAGACCAGCGTACACAGCACAAAAATGAGGGTGGTAAACGGCACGTGCCGGGCACGCTGCAGAATATCGCTCAGGCCGGTACTGCCGCTGGGTGCCATCTGAACCTGTTCGCCTGATTGCCATGCAGCCTGCTGGTACCGTGGATGCTGAGGTTCACGCAAAAATACCTCACAGATGTTTTTGACCGGCTCAATATCGTCTGGCTGACTGGTCAGCGATATCTGATATTCACCCTGCCCCAAATCAGTCACTCCGGCCGGGTAACCCTGGTCGGTCAGATAGGTCGACAGTAAGTGCGCATACGCCTGATGGCGTATGCTCAGTAAAGGAACGGTCATGCGCTAGTCAGTGGTCACAGGCTGGCTGACCTGCCAGGCATCAAACCCGCCATCCATACTGTAAACGGTTTCAAACCCCTGACCGGCAATCACCTCAGCAGCACGCTGGCTGCTGATACCGTGGTAACACACCACTACGACCGGCTGGTCTTTGGCGGTGGCACCTAAAAACTCGGCAAAATTGTCGTTAGATAAATGGGTTGCCTGCGGCATGTGACCGCTGGCAAAAGACTGTGGATCACGAATATCCACAATGGTGAAAGCCGCTGAATTTTCAGCGACTTCCTGCACAGTGATGTGCTTAAATTCAGACATATTTTTTACCAGTTAAGAATAACTTTTCCGGATTCACCAGAGCCCATTTTATCAAAGCCCTGCTGAAAATCCTCGACTGCAAACTGATGCGTAATAATCGGTGACAAATCCAGACCACTTTGGATCAGGCTGGCCATTTTATACCAGGTTTCAAACATTTCCCGACCGTAGATACCCTTGATCACCAGTCCTTTAAAGATAACCTGATTCCAGTCAATCGCAACATCTGATGGTGGAATACCTAACAATGCCACTTTGCCGCCGTTGTTCATATTGTTGAGCATATCGCGAAAAGCGACCGGCACGCCGGACATTTCAAGGCCAACATCAAAGCCTTCGGTCATGCCCAGCTCGTTCATCACATCTTTTAAATTTTCTTCACCTACATTGACCGCCCGGGTTGCCCCCATTTTACGGGCCAGCTCCAGCCGGTACGGATTCAAATCGGTAATCACCACATGCCGGGCACCCACATGTTTAGCCACTGCCGCGGCCATAATGCCAATGGGACCGGCTCCGGTAATCAGTACATCTTCACCTACCAGGTCAAAAGACAGCGCGGTGTGTACCGCATTACCGAATGGATCAAAGACAGAAGCCAGTTCATCACTGATATTATCGGGAATTTTAAATGCATTAAAGGCCGGAATGACCAGATATTCTGCAAATGCCCCGGCGCGGTTCACCCCTACACCGGTGGTATTACGGCACAGGTGACGACGACCCGCCCGGCAGTTACGGCAATGTCCGCAGGTAATATGGCCTTCACCCGAGACTCTGTCGCCTATCGTAAAGCCACGGACTTCCTGGCCCATACCCACCACTTCACCCACGTATTCGTGACCTACCACCATGGGCACCGGAATGGTTTGCTGTGACCACTCATCCCAGTTGTAAATATGCATGTCGGTACCGCAAATAGCGGTTTTGCGAATTTTAATCAGCAGATCATTATGACCCACTTCCGGCTCAGGGGTGTCCTGCAGCCAGATGCCTTTCTCTGCTTTTGCTTTTACCAGCGACTTCATTTGATCACTCCCATATCGCGACCCACTTCAATGAACGCATCTACGGCTTTATCAACATGCTCGAGGGTGTGACCAGCCGACATCTGAGTACGAATACGGGCCTGTCCTTTGGGTACAACCGGATAAGAGAAGCCAATAACATAGATGCCTTTGCTCAGCAGCTTATCGGCCATCTCACTGGCCAGTTTGGCATCACCCAGCATCACGGGAATAATGGCATGATCTTTACCAGCCAGAGTGAACCCGGCCTCTTCCATACGCTGACGGAAATGCGTGGCATTACGCCACAACTGGGCACGCAGCTCGTGCCCCTCTGCCATCATATCGAACACTTTCAGTGAAGCAGAGACAATAGGCGGCGCCACAGAGTTAGAAAACAGATACGGACGGGAACGCTGACGCAGCCATTCCACAATTTCTTTTTTACCTGAGGTATAACCACCTGAAGCACCGCCCAGGGCTTTACCCAGTGTGCCGGTAATGATATCGACCCGACCCAGTACATCACAGTATTCATGTGAGCCTTTACCGTTTTCACCCAGAAAGCCGGTTGCATGACAGTCATCCACCATCACCAGGGCATCGTACTGGTCGGCCAGGTCACAAATTCCCTTAAGGTTGGCAATGACCCCGTCCATAGAAAATACGCCATCTGTGGCAATCACTTTAAACCGTGCACCGTCAGCCGTGGCCTGCTTTAGCTGGTCTTCCAGATTGGCCATATCATTGTTAGCGTAACGGTAGCGCTTCGCTTTAGATAAGCGCACACCATCGATAATACTGGCATGGTTAAGGGCATCAGAGATAATCGCATCTTCGGGGCCCAGCAGGGTTTCAAATAAACCGCCGTTGGCATCAAAACACGATGGATACAAAATGGTATCTTCGGTTTCCAGAAACTGGCTGATTTTGCCCTCCAGCGCTTTGTGAATATCCTGAGTACCGCAAATAAACCGAACCGACGCAACACCAAAGCCGTGACTGTCCAGACCATCGCGGGCTGCGCTCAGTAAATCCGGATGATTAGCCAGCCCAAGGTAATTATTTGCACAAAAGTTAATGACGTGGCCGTCTTTGCCTACTTCGATATCAGCCTGTTGCTGAGAGGTGATAACCCGCTCTTTTTTATACAAACCGTCTTCTTTGACCTGCGCGATTTGCGCCTGCAAATGTGCAATAAACGCCTCAGACATGCTTTTCTCCGCGTAAAAAATGTGAATTACTATTCTAAAGAATGCACCTTTGCCGGTATACCGTTTCCTGACGGCAGGCAGGGAAGTTTTTTATGCGCTGTAAATAATTCGCCACACCTGCTGGTGTGGCAGCAGGGTTTATCTGGCGGGTGGCGCCACCTTCCACAGCCCGTTTTCAAGGTGCTGGTCCAGTGCATCCCATAATTTATCTTCTGCTATCGGCGGGCTGAACAGATAACCTTGCCCTTGCTGACAGCCATACTCACCCAGCAGGGCAAATTGCTCGTGGGTTTCAATACCCTCGGCAATCACAGTCAGCCCCATTCCCCGCACCATAGCAATGGTGGAAGAAACAATACTGCGATCTTCCTGGTTGTCCAGCATACCTGAGACAAACGACCGGTCTATCTTGATGAAGTCCGCCGGCAAGGCTTTTAAGTACCCCAGAGATGAATAACCGGTGCCAAAGTCATCAATGGCAATCATGCAGCCCATCTGGCGCAGGGTATCGAGCATATTACTGGTACTGGTAACATCCTCGACCAGCGCGGTTTCGGTCAGCTCCAGTTCCACCAGTGACGGCGCAATATCATGCTCCAGTAACTGTTGTTTAAGATAATTCGGCAGCGCCGGATCTAAAAATTGCGAGGCGGAGATATTAATGGCTATCTTCAGGCTGGTGTGACCGCGACGATGCAAATGACTTAACAGCAACAGCGAGTGTGAAATCACCCAGTAGTCGATGGCCGACATTAGCGAGGTATTTTCCAGCATAGGAATAAACTCACCGGGCGAGATAAAGCCTTTTTCCGGGTGGTGCCAGCGGATCAGTGCTTCAAAGCCCACCAACCGGCGGGTATCAAGTTCAAGCTGAGGCTGCAGAGCCAGGGTAAACTGGTTCTGTGACAGCCCGATGCGGGCCGCGGCTTCCAGTTCAACCCGGCGCATGACTTTCTGATGCATGGTGCTGTCGAACACACAGTATGCCGAGCCTTTCTGTGCTTTCGCCTCGTACATGGCGATATCGGCATGGCGCTGTAATTCGACCACGGTGACATCGCTGAGCACGCTGTAGGCAATACCAATACTCAAAGATACATAAAACTGATGTTCATCAAACTGGATGGGGGCTTCAAACACATGAATCAGTTTTCTGGCCACCACCGTGGCCTGCTCCGGAGACTCAAGCTCAGTCAGCAGAATCACAAACTCATCCCCGCCAAACCGAGCCGCAATATCTTCATCACGCAATGGTTCGCGAATACGGCGGGCAGCAGCAGCAATCAGCTTATCGCCCACATCATGCCCGTGACTATCGTTAATGCGTTTGAAATCGTCCAGGTCGATAAACAATAGACCCAGCCCTTTCTGGCTACGGCCCATGCGGGAGATTTCCTTGGCCATGTGAAAAGTCAGCATATTGCGGTTAGGCAGACCGGTCAGTGAGTCAAACATGGCCATGTTTTCCAGCTGTGCGTTGGTCAGAGCCATTTTGCTGTCGAGGGTTTCCAGCTCAAAGGCCACATTAGTGGCAGTGTATTCCAATACATCCAGCTCATCTGGCCAGCGCTTTGTACCGGCATTGCTGGCACTGATACCTTTTTTAAATTCTTTATACCGGTTTTCAGCAAGCAGTGGTAACCGCTTGCTCAACGCGGTCAGCCGGTAGCGATACTGGTTTAAAATTAAAAACACCACAAAGGCAAACACCACCACCACCAGAAAAGCACTGCCCATCACCCAGTCCTGATAGTTACGGGCCGAGGCAACCTGAGTGGTAATATCCCGGGCAAACAGAATATAGCTATCCGGCAGACGGCCCTCAAGTACCGGCAACAGGCTAACCAGTAATAGCCGCCTACCCAGACGCACCCTATGCCCCTGCGCAACCAGACTTTCAATACTAACCTCTGCCGGCAGGGTTTTAAGAATATTGCTGACCGCTTCTTTATTGGAGGCAGACAGGCGACTAATCACCTCCATCGATGCAGCGTTATCACTGCCCCGGGCAATAGCAATACGCTCCACCCCGGCCGACTTTGACAACAGCGCCAGCAGTTCCTGCATGCCGCTGGTAAACACCAGCACGGCCGGCCGGTCTCCCTCGGTCATTATTGGCGTGACAATATAGCGCCGGCACAGGTGTGCACACGAGGTGACCGCCTGTGGTCGCCATAGTTGCTGCGCTTCAGCCCTTAGCCTATCAATAAACCCGGGTAATGCGCTGGCCTCACCGTACACTAAATCGCCACTGCCACTGAACAGCCACACATTGGAGATTTGCAGATTCACATCCATGGTACTACGAGCAGACTCAATCGCCTGAGTCAGTGCCGCTTCCGATGCCGGCATACCGTCTGGATTCGTGGTGAAGGTTTCTGACCATAATAAAATACGTTCAGTCAGCAGGCTGTTCAGCAGCTCATACCGACGGGCATTTTGCAGCTGGATTTCACGATGCTGTGTGTCAATGGCCGCAGAAGACTGATTTATCAGCAGTGCGCTGATCACCGCAAGGATGCCGGCCATCAGCAGAAAAACCAATAGCATAATTTTGGTCAGAAAAGACAGTTTGACCTGCATAGATTAAAACCAGTACATCAGTTGCACCGCCCACATGCGCCAGTGTTTTTGGGTCAGTGTTACCTGTTGGGGGATCAGCAACGCGGTAGAACGGGCAGCACCGTCCACCCAGTGATGTTCAGCCTGGAGCCGCCAGTTTGGCGCCGGGTCCCAGCGCACGCCCACCGCCACGGTGTCCTGATAGCCATAATAACTGGGAATGAGCCCCCCGCTAGCCGCTTCCAGCAGGCGACCATCCGGGTCGTCTTTGTTCAGCTCGTAGGTGTCATAGCTGGCCAGCAGACTGACTTTATTGTTCAGCAGATAACGGGCCTGTACATAACCGCCCTGTCCCACCTGACGATTGGAGAACTGCGGGCCGTACACACCGGTATCAGTGCGATCTTCACGTACCAGCTCAGCACTGAACTCCCAGCTCTCAGCAAAGTAAATACCTGAGAGCATCAGGCGCTCAATCTGACTTTTACCGTTAACAAAGAATTCATCCGGGGCGGCGTTATAGCTAAATTCAGAATCCAGCCAGCTCACCCCAAGGCGCCAGTCCATCGATGGGGGCTGGTAGTAAACACTGGCCTGATGCACATATTCTTGTTCAACCTCACCTTTTGCATCCTGGCCCAGAAATGCACCGGTTTCGCCCTGATTAATCGGCGCCTCACCAATACTCCAGTTAAGCTCCCAGATCCCGTTATCATCAGTGTGAGTTGACTGCACCAATACCCCGTCACTGCCCAGTGCAATATCCCGGAATCCGTCAAAATACACAGACTGGGGCAAAATCGCGGTAGACCGGGTCATCGGTACATCGCGGGTCGCCGACACCAGCCAGTGACGGTTTTTAAAACGGCCCAGATGAATATGCGAACGCCACTGCCACATTTCCGGCATCTGCCAGTCCAGAAACAAATAATCCAGCCGGGTAGCTGATTTATACCGGTTGCCCCCGTCCAGATAATTAACCTGCCCGACGAGCGCCAGACTGGGTTTAATCTGCCAGCGGCCATTTAACCCCAGTTCCGTCAACTCACCGGTAATATCGTTGTTGTCGGTAATAAAATTACTGTCAACTGACTGAGTGAGTCCTTGCGATACAAAGCCGTGCCAGCTCAACGTATCAGCCATTACCTGCTGACTCAGCAAACCTAAAAGTAACATCAGCCGTTTCATTGTGAATCATCCTTCATGGCGCGCACTTGTTCTATTTTTTCTTCAGTGGCATAGCCAACCGCCCCGGGAGTACTGTATACCGCGTCTATCAAAGCCTGTTGGGAGTTGACTATCTCAGGCGAGTCGCCCTGACCGGAGTAGGTGATCTGATTCCAGATGCGCTCAAGCTGGTAGGGAAACATTCTGAGAATTTGTTGGCAGAAATACTGATGCAGAACGCTGTCTGTTTTTAGCACGAACACTTTGATTTTAGTGCCATCATCCCAATGCTGCTTGCGCGCGCTGAATACCATTCTGGCTTCAGTATGAGACAAGGTTTGTGGCTGTACAGAAGGGTGCAGGATCAGCTGCATTTTCTGTGCAGCAAGCACAGAAAATGAGGTTCCGGTCAGCCCCGTGAACAGGACAGCCAGAATGGCTAATCTTAAATAAACGCGGGCAGGTGAAACATTTCCTGTAAACACGGCCAGCCTCTTGATAAGCATACTGCAATTGAGCATGGATTTTATAAGTGTTCTATTGTCCGATAAATCTTATCTTTAATAAATCGACCAAAATGCGTAAAACTTAAATAATCTCAGATATTTGCTTCCACACCTGTTCTACGCTGATACGCTGCATTAGTTCATTACCCTTTGCTCGCGTCCCCCACTTAAGCGCATCCCATGCTTTTCCTTTTTGCTCCTGAATCACCTCATCATACACCGATACCACATTACTGAGATTGTGATAAGGGCCGGTACGACGGGGATTCGAATGCGCGTAAAGTCCCACCACCGGCGTACCCATTGCTGCTGCGATATGCGCAGGGCCGGTGTCCGGAGCTACTACAACACTAGCACATTTTAGTAATGCTGCCATTTGATGAAGACTGGTTTGCCCGACAAAATCCACTACTTCGCAATTAGCGTGCTGCTGAATATCATCAGCCAGACTGCGATCAATATCAGCCGGCCCACCGCACAGCACCACCTTTAGCCCTTGGTCGCACAGTCTGTCGGCAATAGCGGCATAACGCTCAGGTAGCCAGTTACGTTCAGCTTTACTGGCCGCAGCGCTGATAACAGCAAACGGGCCTAACCGGGCTTGTTGCTGATGCGCCCACTGCAACGCGCTGTCCTCTAAAGGAATATTCCAGCTTACAGACGGCAGCGCCGGTACACCAAGCTGGTCAGCAAAATCCATAAATCCGTCCAGCACATGGGCTTGCCGGGTTGGGGCAATCCGCTCGTTGGTAAACAACCAGTGCAGTTCTTTGCTGCGCGCCCAGTCAAAGCCTATCCGGCGGCGTGCCGGAATGACCCGGGACGCTAGATTGGCGCGTAACGCTACCTGCATCATCAGCAATGCATCAAACTCTTCGTCTTTTACCGCTTCTTTCAGCTTGTCTACCGCCGCCTGTTTTTCTTTTTTATCAAAAATGATAAAGCGCACGTCCGGGATCAGTCGCACCAACTGATATTCCAGTTTGCCGATAACCCAGGTGATGCGGGTATCAGGCCATTGCTGACGAATACGGGTGACCATCGCCGCGGCGTGACACACGTCACCGATGGCGGAAAGACGGACCAGACAGATGTTCATTGCCAAAGAACGGATCTCCTACTACTTAAAAAGACAGAAAAAATCATTACAATAGCGAATTTACCACAGGTCAGGGTACTGATGGCGATCAAACAGCAAAAAATAGCCACCGGCCACTTCACATTAGTGAACACTCACTTCTTTGACAGTGTCGATAAGCAGATGTTTTTGTCTGAATACTGGCAACAAAAACATGCTATTACCGGTCAGGCCAAGGGCCGTGGAACCACTTTCTTTATTCAGCCAGATGCTGCCCAGCAGTGGGTGCTGCGGCATTATCGCCGGGGCGGGTTGCCCGGTAAGCTATTCAGCGACCAGTTTTTATATACGGGCTTATCGCGTACCCGCCCGTTTATGGAGCTTAATTTACTTTATACTATGCGTGAGGCCGGCTTGCTGGTACCTGAGCCAATTGCCGCCCAGGTGGTTCGCCACGGGCTGATTTACCGGGCTGATTTGCTCAGCGTACGGATTCCCGATGCTCAGGATATGCACCACGTATTGAGCCGCGGGCCAGTTGGTGAGGCTGTGTGGCAGGCGGTGGGCCGCCAGATCAGACAAATGCACGATTTGAATGTGTATCATCACGACCTGAATATTCGCAATATTATGCTCGATGCGCAGCCACAGGTCTGGATCATCGATTTTGACCGGTGCTACCAGCGCGCTGACGGCCACTGGAAACCACAGAATCTGGCCCGGCTATATCGCTCGCTGGTCAAAGAATCGGGTCGCAGCCCGGCATTTTTCTGGACCGAGCAAGACTGGGCGGCCCTTAAGGCCGGTTACCATCAAGATTGATAATTGCATCATGCAGCAATACTCGGTAGTGTGCTGCTAACCCTAAAACAGTGATAATGAACATGCATACAAGAGCGATATACCCTGGCACATTTGATCCTATCACCAACGGCCATGCAGACCTGATAGAGCGCGCGTCACAGATGTTTTCGCATGTGATCATTGCTATTGCATCTAACCCTAGCAAAAAGCCGATATTTTCGCTGGAAGAGCGGGTCGAGCTGATTAAAACCGTGACCGACGGATTGGATAATGTCGAAGTATGCGGCTTCACCGGACTGCTGGCAGACTTTGCCGATACGCAGCATGCCACTATTCTGATCCGCGGACTGCGGGCGGTGTCCGATTTTGAGTATGAATTTCAGCTGGCCAATATGAACCGCCGCCTGAACCCAAAACTGGAAAGTGTATTTTTAACCCCGTCAGAAGAAAATTCTTTTATTTCTTCTACGCTGGTCAAGGAAGTTGCCCTGCATCGTGGACGGGTCAATGATTTTTGCCATCCGGTAGTAGAAAAAGCGCTGTTTGAGCGCTTTCACGGTGCTAATAAGTCTGACTAACGCTGGCACGCCGGGCAGTAAAAGGTATTGCGCTGCCCTATCACCACGCTCTTTATCGGTGTGTCACATACCTCACAGGCTTCACCACTGCGGCCGTAAACCCGCAAATGCTGTTTAAAGTAGCCCGGGTTTCCCATCGGTCTGGGCAAAGTCTTTCAAGGTGGTCCCCCCCTGCTCGATGGCTTTGGCCAAAACCTCCTTGATGGCCGCGGTTAACAGCTGGTAGCGCTTTTCACTGACCCGTCCGGCAGCCCGGCGCGGGTCGATGCCAGCCATAAACAAGGCTTCATTTGCATAAATATTGCCAACCCCCACCACGATGTCATTGTCCATGATGAAGTTTTTTACCGCGCCCTTACGTCCGCGAGACAGGCTGAACAGGCGCTGCTCATCAAATGCTCCGGTGAGTGGCTCTGGCCCCAGTTTTGCCATCTGACTGACCGTTTCGCCCACTGGCTGCCATAAACAGGCGCCGAAACGGCGCGGATCGTTCAACCGCAGACATTTGCCGCTGCCCAGCACAATATCAATATGATCATGTTTTACCGGCGGATGAGTAGCATCAATAACCCGAAGCTTGCCGGACATCCCCAGATGCAGAATTATCGTGCCTGTATCAGTTTCTATGAGCAGATATTTGGCGCGGCGACCCACATGCCGTATGACCTGCCCTTTTGCCTGAGAAAGGGTTTGCGGCACTGGCCAGCGTAACTTTGGCTGACGGATCACAAGCTCGGTAATAGTCTGACCGGTCAGCCAGGGCTCCACGCCGCGACGGCTCACTTCCACTTCAGGTAATTCAGGCATAATTCTCAGTCTGTTGTTGTACTGTTCCAGGGAAGTAGTGTGGTCAGACTGGCGTCTTTCAAGGTGTACCACTGTTTATCCAGCTGCACAAAGGTCGCTGATGGCGTGGGATAAAAGCCCAGCACTTCGCCCTCGTTCTGACCGGCCAGCCAGACGACGGCCAGAAAAGGCGTAGCCTCAGTCACACTGGCGGGAATCTCAGAAACCGGCACAATTGAAGCCTGTTGCCAGGCGGATAACTGTTGTTCCGGTGTAATGGTAACAGGAGATGTCAGAGCGCTCTGTCGCCAGCTCTGCCCGGCCCGCTTCAGGGCAAACCCATCCTGCTCAATACGCAGTATATACCCGTCCTGAGGTACCAGCGGACGGCTGGCCGGGGTCGAAGACTCGGGTAAAAAGGTCTTCAGATTGAACAATACAATCATAAATAACATGGCAAAAATCACCACGTTGTTCATTGCTCTGGAAGATATTCGGGTTTTGGCCATAGGTTCTTAAGAGTAAGTGGAACATAGCAGACTATCGACCCTTGTTAGCATAACAGGCCTTAGAGATAGCTGCGCCATATAACGCAAAAAACCCGGCAGAAGCCGGGTTTTCGTGGAGACAAAAGCAAGCTTTATTACTTGATTTTGGCCTCTTTGAACATAACGTGCTTACGCACAACAGGATCAAACTTTTTGATCTCCATTTTGCCAGGCATGTTACGCTTGTTCTTGTCGGTGGTGTAGAAGAAACCAGTACCCGCAGAAGAAACTAATTTAATTTTATCACGCATGATCAGGCTTCCTTAGATTTTTTCACCACGGGCACGGATGTCAGTAAGAACTGCATCAATACCTTTTTTGTCGATAATACGCATGCCTTTAGCAGACAGACGTAATTTAACGAAACGGTTTTCGCTCTCAACCCAAAAACGGTGAGAGTGAAGGTTTGGTAAGAAGCGACGACGGGTCGCGTTTCTTGCGTGCGAACGGTTATTACCAACCGTAGGACGCTTACCTGTTACTTGACATACTCTTGACATTGTATTTGTCTCCAGAACAACGATAACTGTCGCGCCATCGATCCCACCACTTCACTTAGTCACTGGGTCAAATGACGTATTACTATAAATAAGAGGGCGCATTTTATACAGCAAAGCTATTCAAAATACAAGGCGAGTGGTTAAAAAACCTCTTAAATGCCCCTCATTTTGTTGGATCCCTTAAGATCCCGGCCGCGCATTCTACCCTAAGACGGGTTGTTTATGAAAGCCTGATGACAGAGATAGATCCTGTTTTTTGATCAGATCCGGCCAAACAGGCGATCCCGCGATCACTGAAACGGTAATAATGCGGTCAGATCTTCTGTAGCGTAGGGCGCGCTGCTATGCAGCGGCACACCATCAAGCACCTGCTGATAGTACTGCTGATACCCTTGTGCCATCTGCAAATGACCAAATCGTTCCCGGGCCACCTCATGACACAGCTTGCGGTTATACTGGCTCATGTCCTCCGTGGCTGCTGCCAGCTCGGTATGATCAGCCGACAAAAAGCCCATTTCTTTTTCGCTGACAATCTCAGGAATAGCCCCGTAAGGTGTGGCAAATACCGGGCAGCCCAGAAACAGACTTTCGGTATAGGCCAGTCCGAATGGCTCGTGCCAGCGCACCGGTAACAGCAGCCCCTGTGACTGACGGATGAGGTTATGCTTATACTCCCCGCCCACCATGCCTTTAAACGATACGTTGCGATCCCAGTAAATATATCCGCCACGTCCCAGTTTGATACGCGGACCACCCAGCACGGCCAGTTTGCGTCCGGCCTGCTTGGTTGTGTTTATCGCCCCGGCCAGATTTTTAGTCGCAATGCGGGCCTTGCCCAGAAAATGAAAATAATTCGCTTTTGGCGAAAAGCCCGGCTCGCCATAATCTGACCAGTCCAGTCCGTTATAAACAAAACACTGGCCATGATGAATAGCGGCATGTT
Organism: Salinimonas lutimaris; assembly: GCF_005222225.1. Lineage (GTDB taxonomy): Bacteria > Pseudomonadota > Gammaproteobacteria > Enterobacterales > Alteromonadaceae > Alteromonas > Alteromonas lutimaris. The sequence goes on along the minus strand of NZ_CP036536.1, from coordinate 64,784 downwards.
TTTTTGATAAAAAGATCGTATTGGGGTGATACGTGCGGGCACTGTTGGCATTAAAGTGCTCTGTGACCACAAACGGTTTATCAATATGCTCATCCGGCGCCCGGTGAAAATGCACAATATCGGGCCAGTCGCCAATCAGGTTGTTCAGTGACTCGCCTTTTTTGGCAATAATAGTGCCCGGCGGTACGCTGGGCGCATCCCCCCATAAAAACCGTACCTCATGCCCCTGCGCTTTTTGCGCCTGGGCCAGTGACCAGATAACCCTCTGCGTACCCCCATATTTAGGGGGTGGCAGTGATACCCTGGAAACCAGAACATGCATGATCTTCATATAAAACTGTCCGTTATTGCATGAATGCCGCCGCATGCATCGTGCAGACCGGCGGATATCAAAAATACTAAGGCTTACTGAAAGTTTTCACCAGTACGGCTGTTGGTGATATCCATCAGGCGCGAAGGACGATTGAGCATCTGGCCGCCATCACGAGAAATAGGCACCCATGGGAAGCGTCCGCCACCTTTGGCATTTTTCAGTACAAACAGGTCCAGCGGCACAGAGATGTAGAAGCCTTTGGTAAAGCTGCCCTCGCCATATTCATCGGCAGAAGCATCGGTAAAGGCTGCATATGCGCCCACCACAATACCGCTGTCAAAGCGTTTGGCAAAGTCGATATTCACCCCTTTGTCCTTAGCCAGAAACTGCCCGGCACTGACACTGATTTGCGTATCGGGCAAAAACTCGGGGCGATAATAAGCCGAGGCAAAACCAGTTAGCACTTTGTAATCAAAAAAGTCCCAGTCATTTTCATAGGAACGCTGCTGTACATAGTTAAGGTCCACACCAAAGGCAAAGTTACTATCAACCGGACGATACAGCGCTTCCGCCCCGACCCCGCCAAACATGGTTTCAAGATAACCCCCATAGGCCTGGGCGTACCAGTTATCAGATACTTTGTCTATCCAGCGTCCGTAAAGCGTATCCACCATCACATCCGAGCGGGTGACATACTCGCGTACATAGGTTCTGACCCGTGGCAGTGTGGACTCGGCCCGATCCAGGGTGTAATTAAACTTATCATAGTTTTCCAGCAGTGTGGCTCGCAGGCTGCCAAACAGGCCAAAGTTTTCATTGAACGAATAATTGCCGCCCAGCACCAGACCGCCCTGATAAAGATAAAAACTCTCTGGTCCGCCAAAGCTCTGATTCCAGAAAATATCAGCCGAGTAACCAAAACCGGTGACGGTGGGATCATAGGCTGCTAAATCCTGCTCGCTGGGCGTAGCACGGGTATAAGTATCGTTCAGGTTCACTTCCAGCCCTTCATAACGAGCCGCTGACTTAAACCGGTCCGCATCGATACTGGTGGTCACCATCGGCAAGCCATTTTCGGTTTCTACCATACGGTATTCTTCCACCGAATCCGGCAGTTTCTGCGGCCAGTAAGCGTCCGACCCGCTCTGTGGCTTCGGTCAGATCCCGGTAAGCCATCTGCTGACCATACACCGTGATAGTCTTTTCATCCAGATTGGCATCCTGCAGGTAAAAACCACCGTCAACCACCAGCTGGCGTGACAATAATGCCCGGTCGACACTGTCTATATCTTTAGCCGGCTCGGTGCCGAACAGTGACTTAGGCGGCCGGTTGATTTTGGTCTGCTTGAAGGTGTGCATGTTGAAGTTGTATGTCACACCAAAGCCAAAGGTATTACCGCGCTGATAATTCAGGCTGAAGTCAAAGTTATCCCAGCGATATACCGCGCCGATATTCCAGCGGGTGTCCTGCTCCAGGCGACCCGCCCGGTCACGGGAATAGTCATTACCCTCGTATTCCAGTTTCAGGGTCAGCGGCTCCCATGGCGTCTGGTATTCTACCCCGCCAAAAAACGCGGCCGGACCTTTGAAAAACTGGTCATAATCCACTTTACCGCCATTGCCGCCATATTCGGTCGGGCGGTTACAAAAACTATCCCGTAACTTACAAAACGGGTTTTCAATATCATCTGCAGTGCCCAGGTAACCCCAGCCCATGCCCAGGTGAAAATCAAACGGCCCCCAGGCTTTACTGGCACTGATGTGCTCACTTTCAAAAAAGCCGGTGCCCCCAAAATCACGGAAACCTACCGATACTTCGGGTAAATAAAAGCTTTCTTCCAGCAGCCGGAATTTTACGTCCAGCCCTTTGTCTTTGAGGGTCTGGTCGCCACTGAAACTTTCTACATTACTGTACAGACGGGTACGCACGTCAGTATACCTGGCGGTGGCTTCCATCCACGGAAACAGCTGCAGGCTGACAGTCCAGAACCGGTATTCTTCGTTATCTGAATAACCAATGGAAAGCTCACCTTCATCGCGCATACGGGACGTGGGCGTCTGAATTAAACCCGCCCCACCATGCGCCATTTGCGAGGGGGTAACGCTCAGTGAAGTATTCGCCTGCTGCGCCGCAGCTGGCATGGCAAAAATACTGGCAATAACCAGGGACAAATAAGTAGGTTTACTCGATAACATTACAGCACCCTGTTTACAGCAAGTTCAGCAATTTTGTGATTCAGCTCAGATAACGACGGTGTTAATAGATAGGAAAAAAGCGGCACATAAATCTGGCTGCCCGGCATGATCTGGGCATAATCGCGGTTCCAGTAGGCGGTATCCAGCCGAGTCACATTGCCGGATGGCGCTATCACATATACAAAATCCGGATCTGCATCCGCGCGTAGCGGAACAAACCGGGTGTACTGACTGGCGCTGGCCATAGACTGATACTTATAAGGCCCGGGAGTTTTGACCAGTCCGCTCATGTACACCACATCAGGGCGTGGTGTCAGACTCAGCAGGTATCGTCCATCCAACAGCATCGGATTTTGTCGAACGTCCAGACGGGCCTTATCAAAGCTCACCGGCTGTTTGACACGATGGGCCAATTCCCAGCCTTCAACCTGTTGGCGCAACGCCCGTAAACCAATTGCCCGCTCATCACGCGGGGCCAAATCCACAGCCAGGCGATCAATCAGATTGATGACCTCATCACGCTGCGCTTCAACGCTTTTATCCAGCCGGTACAGTCGGCTTGCCGGCCAGTACCAGTCCTGATTGTCGGCCACCGGGGCAAGAATCTGGGACAGTCGCAGCGGTTCCTGAAACCGGAATTGTTGTTGGTTAATTTTAATGTGTACAGATGAAATAGCAGGGGCTGCCATCAGCAGCCCTAAACAGAAAATAAACGGCTTAATCACGTGTATCTCCGTGCTGTGAAATAAGACGGGCCGCCCGGCTCAGGTAGGTCATGGTATACCGGTCGCCATGGGGAATCGCCTGAACAGAGGCTTTAAGTACTTCGCCACTATCCTGACTCAAATAATAGCGGTTGGTCCAGCTCAGGCCCGGCTCTATATAAGGCGTGGTTTTAGGAAAAGTGACTCGTTCCTCCACCACTCTGGTAGTCAGCTGCCGACCCAAAACAGTAAGTACTTGCTCACCGGCTTCATTCCATTTTCCATGGACAGTTAACCCATAACCCACGCCTTTAATATCCACATTGCGCTGCCACGAAAAAGCTAACGGCGACGGATTGGATAATGGATTGGCATTGAGGTCACTGGTAAATAAAGATCATTATCAAAACCTTCTGTCTGGGCTATCACCCCATCGTGGATTTTCAGCAGCGTATGGTCAGCAGAGACCCATTTATTCATGCCCTGTTCAATAAAAGCCAGCGCCAGAATAGCCTGTACGCCAGACTCGCTGCTCACTTGTAACAGGTCAGCCTTGCTGGTGAGAACCTCATCAACGGTAAATGCTTTTGGCTCTGAGCCGGTAAAAACCAGCTTCAGCGTGTCATAGTAAGCCCGGTTGGTCGTCGAGCATGCGCTTAGTACCAGGCAGCAGAATAAGCCTGTCAGCGCAGTACGCAAAAATGTGTTTTTTCATGGAGGATACGGTGTGCCTGAAGTTACCCGGAAAATGAAATTGCAGAAATAAAAAAAGCCGCACCAGAGGCGGCTTTTTAATACTATTCGATACTTACTGAGGAGCGTAAGTAAAAGTAACAGTAGTCAGAGTTGTTGCTGTACCTGTGCCAGTAACAGTCTGAGTAGAGCCTACACAGAAACCATCTGCGTTCAGTTCGTCTGTACCTTCACAACCAACCGCAGGGCCTACTGGATCTACGATGTCCGCAGAGCCACGGTTGTTGCTGATAACAGCAGCCAGTACACCAGCAGCCACAACGCCTGTCGCAATCGCGCCAGTTGTCATACCACCTTCAGCTGATTCAGAGTTGCCTCCGGCTTGGTCCTGCGCCGTAGCAGAGAATGCCAGGCTTGCACCAATCAATAATGAAACTAATGACTTTTTCATAATGGTCCTTACAAATTTTCCCACCGACTGCCTATCCTAAAGTATAAGGCAATGACGCCTATACTTTAATCAAAAAATCGTCGTATTTATCAAAACTTACCGTCGTTTATTACTCTAACTGGTTAGATTTTGACTCACTAGCAGTATAGCCACGGTTTTGTTTACATCAATCCCCGCTGTGACATGGATACAATCTGGTTGGCACCAACAATAAAATGGTCCAGCACGGTTATATCCACCAGCGCCATGGCAGCCACCACATCCCGGGTAAGATGGATATCTGCCTGACTGGGCTCGGGTACGCCTGAAGGGTGATTATGGACCAGTATCACCGCTGCTGCATTGTGTTTTAAGGCCAGCTTGACCAGTTCACGGGGATACACCACAGCACTGTTCACGGTGCCGTAGAACATGGGCCGGTAGCAGATGAGCTGATGCTGGGCATCCAGTAATAAAATAGCAAACAGCTCCTGCTCGGCATCTTTTAAGGTGAGCGCCAGATACTGCCTGACTAGTGCCACTTCTGAAAAAACCGGCCCTCTTTTGAGCTCTTCGAGCAATGAGCGGCGCACCAGCTCACGGGCAGCCTGTAACTGACAAAAGCGAACAACACCAATGCCCTCGATCCTGGTTAGGGTATGTAAATCAGCACCTAGCATGGCAGTAAAAGACCCAAACTCAGCCAGCATATTATGCGCCAGACACCGGGCACTTATTCCCTGTGTTCCACTACCAAGAAATACTGCCAGTAAGTCGCTGTCACACAAGCATTGCACGCCATCGTTCAGCAACCTTTCCCGCGGTAAGCTGGCCGCCGGCAAGCCGGATAATGTAAACATAGTAATCACTCCATGACCTTTTGGCTTACTGTAACGGACATCAAAATACTGATTAACTGATCTTTGTGCAGGATTACAGACAGGGCTGGACGCTACCTCTGTGGTTCAGTCCGTGGTAGGCTATGGTGATACTTCAGGCAGTCAACCCTGCCCACTATATTGCACACTAAACAGCCAACGATTATGCAGCTAAATAACCAAAACATTCTGCTGGGAATTACCGGCGGTATTGCAGCGTATAAAACGCCCGATCTGGTTCGAAAACTGACCGCACAGGGGGCAAATGTCAGGGTGGTGGTTACCGACTCCGCCAAACAGTTTGTCAGCCCGCTGTCATTACAGGCGGTATCAGGAAACCCGGTTCACGATACCCTGCTTGACCCGGCGGCCGAAGCCGCTATGGGCCATATTGAGCTGGCCAAGTGGGCTGATATTCTGCTGATTGCGCCGGCAACGGCTAACACCATGGCTAAGCTGGCTCTGGGACTGGCTGATGATTTGCTGACCACGTTGTTTCTGGCCACAACAGCAAAACTGTATGTTGCGCCAGCCATGAACCAACAAATGTGGAAAGCGGCTGCCACCCAACGCAACTTACTGACCCTGCAGAGTATGCATGTTCATATGATTGGCCCGGCCAGCGGTGAGCAGGCCTGTGGTGATATCGGCTCAGGCCGGATGACCGAGCCACAGGATATTGTGGCGGCATTAATTGAAGACAGTCAGCCGGCTTATTTATCAGGAATGAATATTCTTTTAACCGCCGGCCCGACCCGGGAAGCTCTTGATCCGGTAAGGTATATCTCCAACCACAGCTCTGGCAAGATGGGCTATGCCATTGCCCGGGCAGCGGCAGCCGCAGGCGCGAATGTTACACTGGTCAGTGGACCGACTCAGTTGCCTGTGCCGGCAGGTGTTCAGCGTATTGATGTAACCAGTGCCCAGGATATGCTTGATTCGGTTATGCAGCAGGTTGAGCAGGCAGATATTTTTATCGCCACCGCGGCTGTGGCAGACTACAGGGCGCAGGAAGTCGCTGATAACAAAATAAAGAAAAATGATGATAAGTTAACACTTACTTTTATCAAGAACCCTGATATCCTTAAGGAAGTTGCTGCTTTACCGCAGGCTCCCTTCACCGTTGGTTTTGCTGCTGAAAGCCAGAAAGTCGAAGAATATGCCCGGTCCAAACTGCAACGTAAAAAGCTGGATATGATTGCTGCCAATGACATTTCTGCGGCAGGGTTAGGATTTAACAGTGACAGTAATGCACTGCATGTTATCTGGCAGGATGGTGATGCTCAGTTACCTCCACAGACAAAAAATGCACTGGCAGACCAGTTACTGGCGCTTATCCACCAACAATTTGCCAAGAAAACGTCAACCTCACAGTAAATCTGTCGATAACAAGACGTTCAATAATAATACCTGGTCGAATGACCCATTTTGATAACATGGAACAGGGCTCAGGCCCAAAGCTGAGGAATCACCCGCGTTATGCCTGCAGTAAAAAAAACCAATCGTCGCGCCCAGATCCTTCAGGCGCTGGCCGGTATGCTGGAAAGCAGTGCCGGACAACGAATAACAACGGCAAAACTGGCCGAAAAAGTTGGCGTATCAGAAGCTGCTTTGTATCGTCATTTTCCAAGTAAGGCACGGATGTTTGAAGGCCTGATTGAATTTATTGAAGATACGCTGTTTTCCCGTATCAACAAGATTTTGAATGAGGAAAAAGATTCAGCAGCCCGCTGCCAGCTGATTCTGCATCTGCTGCTTGGCTTTGCAGAGAAGAATCCCGGCATTACCCGGATACTGAACGGTGATGCACTGATGGGCGAGCAGGAGCGATTGCGTGCGCGGATTGCCAAGCTGTTTGAGCGTCTGGAAACTCAGTTCAAACAGGTTCTCAGAGAGCGCAAATTGCGTGAAGGCCGCGACTTGTCAGCAGATGAAGCAGTACTGGCCAATATGTTTATCTGTTATGTGGATGGCCGCATTAACATGTTTATCAGAAGTGGCTTTACCCGTAAGCCAACAGAACAGTTCACCGAACACTGGAACTGTTATAAACAGACTTTTCTATAAAAAAGGGCGCTTAAAAAGCGCCCTTTTTTGTTACTGTCGATCTTTGGCAAAGGTATCGCCGAAGAAGTCTTTTTCATTCCACTTTGGCTTTTGCGGCTGGTTAGATAAGGTTAAGCCTATCTGCGCATTAACTTCTGCAAAGGTCCGCGCTGCATCCCAGTTAAACGGCTGATGAATATCATCAGACGGGCGGTGATAGTGGGTAGACAGGAACTGACCAAACACTTTGGCACCATCTACCTCAGGATCTTTTGATTTAAGACCGGGTACCAGGAAAACCGACGGTACGCCCTGCTTTACAAACGCATAATGGTCGGAGCGGGTAAACAAAGCCTGCTCTGGCCATGGATCCGGACTCAGGGTCAGACCGGCATTGCGGGCAGCTTCTTCCACAGATGCTTTCATATCACTGTGACTGGCACCAAAAGCGATAACATCCGCAAATTCATAAGTCAGAATTGGCATATCCAGGTTCACATCTGCCACCATCTGTTTAACCGGTACAGTCGGATTGTTGGCAAAGTAATCTGCACCTAACAGGCCTTTTTCCTCACCGGTCACCGATACAAACAGAATCGAACGTTTTGGTTTGGTAGACATTTCACTGAACAGACGAGCGGTTTCCAGCATCACTGCGGTTCCCGATGCATTGTCCATGGCCCCGTTATTGATATTGTCTTTTTTCACAGTTTTGGCAAAGCCAATGTGATCAGAGTGGGCGGAGAACACTACATACTCGTCTTTGAGTTTGGGATCAGAGCCTTCAATCGCACCAACTACATTCGGGCTGGTAATTTGAGAATGGCGACTTTGCTTGCTCAGACTCACTGTGCCAGTCATCGCAAACCCTTCGGGCGCCTTGTCTTCTTCCAGCAGCGCATAGATCTCGTCTAATGACTGCGTCTGACCTTCAAACAGTGCCCGGGCGGCCGGTTCACTTAAAAACGCAGAGCCTTTAATTTGCGCATATTCATTGGCAGGCTGGCCTTGTTTATCCAGCCAGGCCAAACTTGGCGTATGAATATAGTTCAGGCGGGTTTGGTACGGACGTACTTTTTCTGCCGTAGGAGTGGTGATTGAGATAATGCCCTTAGCACCCCGCTCTACCGCGTACTTTTCTTTTTGATGACCCGAAGCAAGATGAGCTCCCATTTCGCTGGGGAATGACTGCGGCTTACCGGTCAGCATGACCACAATTTTGCCTTCAACATCCATCCCGTCGTAATCATTGTGGTTCAGCTCATCAGCAACAATACCGTAGCCAACAAAAACCATGTCACCGTTCAGCTCGCTGCTTTGATTTAGCAGATCCGGGCCGGTCAGATAGTCTTTTGGATAGCTCAGTGACGTATTTTCACCGTTACGTTGCAATTCAAAAGCCGGAGATTCCTGCACCAACGAGGCTTTTCTGAAGTCCACCGGCTGCATAAAGCCCTCAGTGCCCATCGGTTTTAATCCGTACTTGGCAAACTCAGTGGCAATGTACAGCGCCGCGATGTTGTGACCGCGGGATCCGGTATCACGACCTTCCAGCAAATCATCGGCTAAGAAAAACAGGTGGGATTTAATTCGGTTGGTATCAGGTGTAGCAACATCCTGTTGCTCACCGTGGCTATAAGCCACTGTACTTAAAGCAGACACCACAGCGCCTATTAGTAATTTTTTTATCATAATCGTTAGATGTTCGCGTGTTTTAGGACCGAGTTATGGTATACCAGCTACATTGAATAAAAAACGTTAAAACGTGCCAGCTGCCGGTTTAACTGTAAAGATTGCTGTTTTCATCTGTCTGTAAGGAGCGATAAATGCCCAGAACTGCCAACTATGATGTGGCCAAGGTATTGAGTCAGGCCATTGATGTTTTTCTGGAATTCAGTTTTCACGGCGCCGTAATGGATGACATCATAGCCCGCACCGGATTTAACCGCCGGGCGTTTTATCTTGAGTTTGGCTCAAAGCAGACCTTTTTATACCGGGTGCTGGAGCATTATCAGCAAACGCAGCTGTTTCCGGTTTTTGTTGAGCTGGAAGCACGCCGGGGGATGATTTCAATTGAGCATTTTTTCAATCGCTATATCCGGCTTATTCACGGTCGGGGCTGTCTGCTGATCAATTGTATCAGTGAACTGGGCAAGCAGGATGACACTGTTCGCAACATGGGCAGACACTACCTGGACCGGTTGCAGCTGGATTTTATCGGGTGTCTGGAGCGCGCCCAGCATATGCAGGAAATGGCTGCCGGAGTAAATATTGAGTCTACCGCATTACAGCTGACCAGCTATGTACAGGGGTTTGCGGTGACTGCGGTGGTGGCCGACAGTGCCGAAGAAATGCAGCTGGCCACAGCAACTTTACTGACACCAATAAAAGCCGGCTGAGCAGCTGTTTTTTGATAAATCTGCCCCATTATAGCTATAGGTTATTTCAGATAGTTAAAAACATCCTATGTCAGATCCACTTTATCGTGTTCAGTTTGTTTGTAACGGCGAACGTTACGAGGTTTATGTCAAATCCCTGAGCCAGGGCAGTTTGTTCGGGTTTGTTGAGCTCAGCGATTTTGTCTGGAACACCCACTCCACCGTTGTGGTCGACCCGTCTCATGAAAAGTTAAAATCTGAGTTTGCCGATGTGAACAGAACTTACGTTCCGATGCATAATGTGTTACGTATAGATGCTGTTAATAAAAAAGGCACCGCCAAGATTTCGCAGTTAGCTGACAACATCGCTGCGTTTCCGGGCCCTATCTATACACCCAGAAAAGACTAAACAACGGCAGGTACCCAAGGTCCCTGCCTGACCGGTACTTATGATAAAAAAAATAATTCCTTTGTGGCTGGCGTCAGTCATCACCCTGCCCGTGTGGGCAGATACCCCGGCAAGCCAGCAACTCAACACCCTGACTCAGCAGGCCTGGCAGTATGAACAAACGTTACAGGAAACTGTGCCGGCTGACATTTCTCCGGAGGCGCTGAAAACCCAGCATCAGCAATATGAACAGTTTTTATCGCAGGTTAATAATATTGACCCGGACGGGCTGAACAAAGAAGAAAAAATCACGCGTCTGATGCAGGCCTATCGCCTGCAAAACTATGTGGATGAATACCGCTTTGAGGCCTATAAAGTCCCGATTACCTCAGAGTATGGCTTTCACAGCGCTCTGGCTAGTCTGCCCACCAGCAGCAGGCTGAAAAACAGGGAGGATTATCAGGCCTATCTGGATAAACTCAGCCGAATCAGCGGGTATATTGATCAGCAGATTGCCTATATGCGTCAGGGTATCAAAGAAGGCTACACCCAACCTAAAGCGGTGTTGTCCGGTTATGAAAAAACCGTATCATCCCTAATTGCCTCACAGGCCCGGGATAGTCTGTTTTACCGCCCTTTCATCACGCCTTCTGCAACCCTGAGCCAAGCGGATGTCACCACCTTGTCGGCCCGCGCCAAAACCCTGATAAACGAGCAGGTCAACCCGGCTCTTAAGCGTCTTTATACCTTTTTTGTTGAACAGTACATTCCTCAGGCCAGAACCAGCATTGCGGCTAAAGACTGGCCAAACGGGGAAGCTTACTATCAAAACCGGATTGCCCATTACACCACAACCAGCATGAACGCCCGTCAGATTCACAAACTGGGCTTACAGGAAGTCAAACGTATTCGCCTGGCGATGAGAGAAGTGGTGAAGCAGGCTGATTTTGATGGCTCTGTGGATGACTTTATTGCGTTTTTGCGCACTGATCCGCAATTTTATGCCACCACAGCCAAAGGGCTGCTCAAAGAAGCCAGTTACATCGCCAAAAAAGCCGATGCCGGATTACCGGCGCTGTTTGAAACGCTGCCACGGATTCCCTATGGAGTTGCGCCGGTACCTGACAATATTGCGCCCAAATATACCACTGGTCGTTATATTCATCCTGCCAACCCTACTGAGCCGGCTTATTACTGGGTGAATACCTATGCGCTGGATAAACGCCCGCTATATGCATTGCCGGCCCTGACCCTGCACGAAGCGGTGCCCGGCCATCATCTGCAAATTTCACTGGCCGATGAAATGGATCAGTTACCGAATGTGAGACGCGCCACCTATATTTCAGCGTTTGGTGAAGGCTGGGGGCTGTACTCAGAATTTCTGGGCATAGAGATGGGAATTTATGAAACCCCGTATGACGACTTTGGCCGCTTAAGCTATGAAATGTGGCGGGCCTGCCGCCTGGTGGTAGATACCGGAATGCACATGTTTGGCTGGAGTCGTCAGCAGGCGATTGATTATATGCTAAAAAACACTGCGTTATCGGAGCACAATATAACCACTGAGGTAGACCGTTATATCTCATGGCCGGCGCAGGCCTTATCGTACAAGATTGGCGAGATTAAAATTCGCCAGTTACGGGATAAAGCAGAACAGGAACTGGGGGAGCGCTTTGATATCCGTCAGTTCCACAGCGCAGTACTCAGACACGGCTCCGTTCCGTTGTTTGTGCTCGAAGACAATATCAACCAATACATTCAGGCAGTAAAGACAGGGCAGTAGTATGGTGGCATTCGGTGTTATCGGTATTTTGGTACTTATACTGATTTACTTTGTTATGCGTACCCAGACGCTGCAACGTGAAATCGCGCTAACTAAAAATAGTGTCAAAGCCAGTTCACAAAAAGTGCAGGATACACAGCTAGGTCTGGCGCAGGTGCTTTCACAGATGCAGTCTGTGTATGAGGAACGTCTTGAACAAGGCCAGAAAAGTGGCATTGTGAGTAGCAATTCGCTGCCGGTTTTGCGGTTTATCATGCAAAACTTTGCGGTGGTGACCCAGCGCTGTTTTGAACAGGGCCATACGGTAGAAGAAGCGCTTACGGCTTCCTTAAACCAGCAGGAAGAAGTCTCCATAGAAGCCATCAGAGACTTGATCAAGCAGCAACCTCCACAGGTACGCATGGCCTGGGTAAAAAATACGCCGGGAGGTTTTATGGCTGCCTGCGATGGCCTGACCAAACTGGCTATGGGACAAAAAATTGCCCCGGCAGAAAAAGTGCACAGCTAAGTTTCTGATCACTAAAAAGTTAAGCGCCGGACGGTTTTCCTTCCGGCGCTTTTTCATGAGTAAGAGACTTGTCAGACAGTAAATTACGCCTATAATACTGTATATCTATACAGGTGATTTATGACTGACTCAATCGTATCGTTACAAACAATCAGTGGTGTCTGGCGGGCCAGCGAAGGGCTGCATTTGCACCAGTCTCGCACGCCTACCGGGTTTACTCATCTGGATACGGCACTGGGAGGCGGATTTCCTCAGCAAGGACTGGTGAGGATCCGAAGCCTGACCGGAATTGGCGAGCTGACTTTTTTAACCCGTATCCTTGAGCAACATCATAGCCAGCGCCTGGTCGCATTTATTCAGCCGCCGGGGCTTATCAGTCAGTCTTGGCTAAGCCAGTGTAAGCTGACACCTGAACAGACGCTGATTATCTATCCCGATTCTGTTATTGATAGCCTGTGGGCCGCAGAGCAGTGCATTAAAAGTGAGGCTTGTCATAGCGTAGTGATCTGGGCCAGTCAGATTTCCCCGAAACAGGCCCGACGGCTTCAGGTTGCCGCCACCCAGCATCAGGTATTGTGTGTCATGTATGAATCGCAGCTGTGTCTGCGTCAGGCATTGCCGGTAACACTGGATTTAGAAATCCACCGGCAGGCAGACCAGCTGAATATCGACATTACCAAGCAAACCGGAAGCTGGCCGGGGTGTCATGCAGCCATACATCTGGCGCACACCCCCACCAATCAGGCGATTTATCATGTAATGTCACAATATGCTGGTCAACCTGAACATAATCACCGGGTTATTTAGGCGCTATCATGCTTTGGGTTTATCTGCACTTTCATCAGCTTTATCTGGATAGCGCAGCCGAGCAGCCTGCGCCTGACGCTCACTGTAAATCTCATCAACATTCAGTGGTTGTCTATCAGGCCTGCCATAACCGTATAACACAATGCAACCAGAGCGCTGAGAAAGCCGGTATACGCTGTGGTATGGGAATGGCTCAGGCGGCAGCCTTGTGTCCTGACCTCACCATACTGGACTATCAGAAAGAGCATGAAGTATTACGGCTACAAGCTCTGGCTAACCGACTGTATCTGCTGGTTGCAGATATTGTGCTATTTGAGCCGCAAGGGCTGGCTATTCGCCTTGATCCCCTTCTTCGCTATTACGATGGTCTGGATAATCTGTGGCGCACTGTGGCCAATGATCTACGCGAGACACAGGTACATTATCGCTTTGGTTTTGGCTGGAGTATTGAGGCTGCCCGTGTGCTGGCCTGTGCCCAACATAACCAGGTACTGGCGCAGCGCCAGCAGATAAAGGCGGCACTGGACAACTGCCCACTTGGCACTACTGAGCTCACCGGCAAACAACAGCAAAGTCTGGCCCGGGTCGGTATTAAGACGTTAGCTCAGCTTCTTGCCCTGCCGGCTACAGAGCTGGGCAAACGCTTTGATAATCAAATGGTGACTTATTTGTGCGCTCTGCGTAACGATACTATTCCCCGGTATCATTCTTACCGGCCGACGGCTATTTTTCACAGCGTGATTGAACCGGCTTATGAGATAAGCCAGGCGGATCAGCTTATGCCATGGCTAAAAAAACTGGTGGCGGAGTTTTGTGATTATGCGCGGCTGCGCAACCGGGTTGCGTTTGTCCTCGAATTTACCCTGCATTTTCGCGAGGCTGACAATAAACCACTGCGAATCAGTGCCTCCGCACCGCTGTATCAGGCATCTCAATGGAATTCACTGATTGGCCTGAAACTGGAAACTCTGCAACTGACAGAACCTGTGACGTTGCTTTCATTAACCGTGGATGAACTGCAAGAGATCAACGAGCAGACCAATGACTTTTTTAATAACAGAAATCACCTGTTTGCTCAAAAGCAGTTACTCAGTCGCTTACAAGTACGTCTGGGGGACGCGGCGCTTCGTACTCCGCTAAGCGGGCAGGATTACCGGCAGGAGAAGCTATCTTCATTTGCAACATCAACCAGTGACACATATTCAGCCCAGCCGCTGCCCTGTTTTACACTGGACAGCCCGACGTGTTTGACCGAACAGGTACATATTGAACATGGCCCGGTACGCCTTCAAACCGGCTGGTGGGACGCCGCTCCGGTTAAACGGGATTATTTTATCGCCAGAACCCCTCAGCAGCAGCGGGTACAAATTTACCGGGAAGGCGATAACTGGTTTATCCACGGTTGGTACAGCTGATGTTTGCTGAATTGATATGCCAGTCAAACTTTAGCTTTCTGCACGGCGCCTCCGACCCTGAAGAGTTGGTGAATACCGCCTCGTTTTTGGGCTATCACAGTCTGGCTCTGACCGATGAATGCTCAGTGGCTGGCATTGTCAGAGCTTATGCTGAGATCCAGCGTAACAACTTGCCGCTAAAACTGATTACCGGGAGTCGCTTTACCCTGGCCGGAAACTTTCATTTTGCCTTACTGTGCCCTACCCGCAAAGCCTACGCCGAGCTTTGCAGAATTATCACTAATGCCCGTCGCCGCGCCGAAAAAGGCCAGTACTCACTGGCAGAGTGGGATATTAAATCTATTCGCCATTGTTACATTGTCTGGTTACCGGGCGTTTGCGAGAACACCAATCAGCACTGGGGGCAATGGCTAAACCGATATCATCCGTCACGTACATGGCTTGCTGCCACCCGCCCGCTGGATGGCAGTGACGACACTCGTTTTGCCCTGATTCAGAGGCTTAATACCGACTTTCACTTCCCGGTCGTGGCCTCCTCTGAGGTGTTATTTCACGATGGACAACGCATGCCGGTACAGCATGTATTGCAGGCAATTAAACAGGGAATCCAGGTCAGTCAGCTGGGTTATGATGGTCTGCCCAATGCAGAGCGTACCCTGCGGCCACTGAAAAAACTGAATAAACTGTTTCCTGCTCGCTGGCTAAGTGAGACAACCCGCCTGGCCGAACAGTGCAGCTTTACCCTGAGTGAACTGAAATATCAGTATCCGGCTGAAATTGTTCCAGCAGGTTACAGTCCTGACTCATACCTGCGTGAATGTGTAGAAACAGGAATTGTGCGCAGGTTTGGCGGCGAACCAAGTGGTGAAATCAGGGCGATTATTGAAAAAGAAATGACCCTGATTGCCGAGCAGCAGTATGCCTGCTTCTTTTTAACCATTTATGATGTGGTGCAGTTTGCCCGCCAGCAAGGCATTTTGTATCAGGGGCGCGGCTCGGCAGCAAACTCCGTAGTGTGTTATTGCCTTGAGATCACCGCCGTCGATCCTCGTCAGATTGATGTATTGTTTGAGCGCTTTATTTCTAAAGAGCGCGATGAGCCCCCCGATATTGATGTGGACTTTGAACATGATCGCCGTGAAGAGGTCATTCAGTATATCTATCAAAAATATGGTCGGGAACGCACAGCCTTAGCGGCAACCGTCATCACTTTCCGGTTTAAAAGCGCTTTTCGCGAAGTCGGTAAAGCTCTGGGATTTGCTGAATCGCAGCTGGACTTTATTATTAAGAATATTAACCGACGGGATCGCACCATACCGTGGCAGGCCCAGCTTGCCGGACTCGGACTGGACAAAAACAGCTATCAGGTACGCCAGCTCATTTATCTGGTAGAACAAATCGTCGGATTTCCGCGCCATTTATCCCAGCATGTGGGTGGCTTTGTTATATCAAGCGGCCCTCTGTATGAGCTGGTACCGGTAGAAAATGCAGCCATGCATGAACGTACTGTGATTCAGTGGGATAAAGATGACTTGGAAACACTGGGGCTGCTGAAGGTCGATGTACTGGCGCTGGGTATGCTTAGCGCTATCCGGCGTACCTTTGACACGATAGAAAATCAAATGGGCTGGCGGCCTTCCATTGCTTTTATTACTGGTTTGGGTGACGACCGCCAGGTGTATGACATGATTGGTCAGGCTGATACGGTAGGAGTATTTCAGATTGAATCACGGGCGCAGATGAGCATGTTGCCCCGCTTAAAGCCCAGGCGCTATTATGACCTGGTGGTACAAATTGCCATTGTCAGACCCGGTCCAATTCAGGGTGACATGGTCCATCCCTATCTCAAGCGTCGACACGGGCAGGAAAGCGCCAGTTATCCTTCGGCTGACGTAGAACGGGTACTTTCCCGAACAATGGGAGTACCAATTTTCCAGGAGCAAGTGATTCAGCTAGCCATGGTGGCAGCCGGCTTTAGTGGCGGAGAAGCCGATCAGTTACGCCGCGCTATGGCCAGCTGGAAAAAAAACGGACGACTGAATTTATTCAAAGACAAACTCATCAGCGGTATGTTGGGTAAAGGGTATAAGCGGGATTATGCCGAACAGCTCTTTGAGCAAATTAAAGGGTTCAGTGGCTATGGATTCCCCGAGTCTCATTCTGCTTCTTTTGCCGTACTGGCGTATGTATCCTGCTGGCTGAAATATTATTTTCCGGCCGAATTTTATATTGGCCTGCTGAATAGCTGGCCCATGGGTTTTTATACACCAAGTCAGCTCATTCAGGATGCCCAGCGTCATCAGATCACGGTAAAACCAGTGTGTATCAATAATTCGCAGTGGGACCACACCCTGTCCATCCAAAGTCATTATAAAGAGATTCAGCTGGGACTCAGGCAAGTTAAAGGATTACAGGAAGAGAACCTGGCCAGGGTACTGGCAGCACGTCCACCTTGCGGTTTTAGTCATATCCGGCAAATCCAGCAGCTAGATATTTTCAACAAACATGCACTTGAAGCACTGGCCAGTGCCAACGCGCTTCGCAGTCTTGCAGGCAACCGGTTTGAAGCCCGTTGGCAGATTATGGATAAACAAACAGAACTACCTCTGTTTGAAGAGGCTGAGTCTGACGCGCTAAACTTGTGTCCGTCCGACACTCAAAACCTGCTTGAAGACTATCACTCAACCTCATTGTCGGTTGAGCATCACCCGATTAAACTGATTGCGCAGAGCCGGCCTTTAAAAAATATCACCTTTGCCAGTCAACTGGCAAAGTCTGCGCCACAATCGATAGTTCACCTGTTAGGCTGCGTAACCTGTCGTCAGGCGCCAGGAACAGCAACTGGTGTGACGTTTTTGACTCTGGAGGACCATACCGGAAATATTAACGTTGTCATCTGGCAGTCAACGGCCCGACACCAGCAGCAACCTTATCTAAAAGCCACCATACTGCAGGTAGACGGTATTCTTGAGCGTTCCCCCGAAGGCGTCATACATGTTATTGCCGGTAAACTCACTGATCGAAGTGAGTGGCTTGATACGCTGAATGTCCCATCCCGGGATTTTCATTAACTATTCATCATTTTCTGGTAGTCTGACATTATTTGAGTAGTTTGTGTGCGTCATGCGTTTTTATGTAATAAGGCTCTTGCTTATTCTCAGTGTATTGCTGTTCTCAAGGCTGAGTACAGCAGAGCACTTTGTAGTGGGTGCGCAGAATATTGCGTACTACCCGCATTATGACTTTACCTCCCGAATCGATAAAGGATTAGGCTGGGCTATACTTCAGGCATACGCCAAAGCATCAGGCCATACTTTCAGTTATCTGGCAATGCCGACCATGCGCTTACAACGGGAATTGATAAAAGGACATGTTGATTTTGTTTATCCGGATAATCCCCGATGGCATATGGCGGTACCGGATGAAACGCACAAGTTCTTTTCCAAGCCTTTTGTCATGACCACTGGCGCCACCTTTGTTACCCGCAGTAATGCCAGTAAATCGCTAGGTGAGGTAAACAGTGTGGCCTATCCGCTGGGCTTCTCCCCTGACATCTGGTCCAGCTTACTGACAAACCGGCAGGTAGCCCTAACCAGCGTGACTGAGTTGTCCGCCGCTTTTGAATTACTTGTAAAGAACAGGGTCGATGCAGCGACACTGGAATATACTGTTGCTCAGCATCTGATTCACACCTCTGGCCGGTTTAAAAATATTATCGTCAATCCGGCTCTGCCAATTGATCAGGTTGGCTTCAGGCTATCCTCGCTCAATCATCCTTCTATTATTGACGATCTGAATACCTTTATTACCTCGCATCCTGACATTATCGCCGACCTTTATGAAAGATATAATATCGCTATACCGCCCGGGATAGAGGCGCTTGCCGGCGCCAGATTTCCGTAAACTACACCGGGCAGTGTAAATGTTCCAACAATGCCTGTGCAATTTTCATACTATACTTATATAAAAATCAGTATCCTATAGATTTTTTATATATATAAAAGCAAGTTAGCAATCTGGAAAGATGTTTGCTCTGCCCCTCGTGTTAGTACGAGGAGACAACATGAAACCCACACTTTTATTCATTTTTTTGCCACTGGCTTTGCTGTTCAGCGCTCAGCTAATGGCCCGTGAGCAAGCTGTAGCGATTGATTATTTAAATGGCTCGGATGATATAGAAGGGATTCGACTTGCGTATCGCCCATTAACCCATGATCTTACAACAAGCTGGTTTGGCGATATCGAGCTTTATTGGGAGGTCAGCGCAAATTTCTGGGAGTACGGTGATCAGAACACGCATACCAGTAACTATGCCGTCGCCATTTCTCCGGTGATCGTTAAACACCTGACTACAATTGCGGATAAGTATCCGGTTTATCTTGAAGCAGGTATCGGCGCCAGCCTGGTAGATGATCGGACATTTGCCGGAAAAGATATCGGTTCGCATTATCAATTTGAGGACCGCATTGGCTTTATTTTCAGTTTGGATAATAAAGAGCGTCATCAGGTAAGTGTTCGCTATATGCATTACTCCAATGCAGGCTTAAGCAATGACAACCCGGGACTGGACTTCATTACATTGTCTTACATACGTAATTTTTAATACATTTTTATCATGAAGCCTTTTCAGGTGTGACTATACATCTGACACGGCAGACATTTATCATTTAGTTAATATTTTACATATCATATTGAATAAATTAACAATTTATCATTCGGCACGGGATATGTATTACTTTTATTGTTTTTAGCCACAATACGGTGGCACTCAGGACCAAGGAGCTAACTATGAAAAAGTTAACACTGGCAGTAATCGTATCAGCAACCATGAGTACAGGTGCTTTTGCGAATGATCATATGGATAAAATCGATTCTACCTTCGCTGATCTGGACACAGACAAAAATGGCATGGTCAGCATGAGCGAAGCAGAAAGTTCTACTGTGAAAGATTATTTTGATTCGCTTGATACTAACAGCGACGATGCCATATCGCAAAATGAGTTCATCACCTATATGGAGTCTAAACCGTCTAAGTTTACGCAGGATGCAAAGGATAATATCCGCTATACCGAAGTAGAGGTTGAAAAAGACATGGATGAAGTGGCAAGTCAGACAGATGCTACCGTTGCACAGGCGGGACAGGATATGGACCAGTCGATGGATCATGCCAGCACTCAGGCGCAGAGTAATATGCAAAACATGGATAATGAGATGCATGCGGTAAAAGCGCATGGCCAGGACTCTATGGATGGATACAAAACGCAGAAAGCTGAAAATGGTGAAATAGCCATGGATAGCGAACAGGCTGCACAGCCTAAAGGCGAAGTCGTTGCCCGTAATGAATTTAAAATGCTGGATGCGAATGGTGACGGTGAAGTTACCAAAGACGAAGCATCCAAGGTAGGTATTAACAGCACATTTGATGACATTGATGCGAATGATGATGAAGTACTGACCCGCAACGAATACAAAATGTATCGTGATTCAGAAGAAGCTGAAGAGTAATACATCCACACCAGATAGTTCCCTTGCCCGCCTCAGTGCGGGCTTTTTTATTTTCCGTCATCCTTGAGTCGTTTTACCTCCTCTCGTCGTCCCGGAATCGCGTAGCGATCTTCCGTGGGAACGTGGCTCACTTTGAAAGGTGACGTTTTACTTTCTCCCGTCGTCCCGGAATCGCGTAGCGATATCCGGGATCTCCCAGGGAACATGGCTACCTATCAAAGAGGATGTTTTACATCAGCCAGAGTGTTCACGAGATCCCCGTTTTCACGGGGATGACGGGAGAGTCGGAGATCTCTGCTTTCGCAGGGGCGACGGTATTAAGAAGCCTTCGCTTTCACGGACATTACGGTAGGTCGTATCAGGGGCTTCTGTGGAATGTCCCCCCTCAAATAAATGATGCCTTCCCCTCCCGTCGTCCCGGAATCGCGTAGCTATATCCGGGATCTCCTTGGGGACATGGATACCTATCAAAGATGATGTTTTCTATCAGCCAGACTGTTCACGAGATCCCCGTTTTCACGGGGACGACGGAAAGTTGTATCAGGGAGATTTATGGAACATGGCTACCTATCAAAGAGGATGTTTTAAATCAGCCAGGCTGTTCACGAGATCCCCGTTTTCACGGGGATGACGGAAGGTTGTATCAGGGAACTTTATGGAACATGGCTACCTATCAAAGATGATGTTTTGAATCGGCCAGGCTGTTTACGAGATCCCCGTTTTCACGGGGATGACGGAGAGTCGGAGATCCCTGCTTTCGCAGGGTCGACAGTATATTTGGTGTGTGTACAAGGAATTTATTACTCTTTGATAATACGACTCTCACATGGGAGCGGTGAACGGTGAGCGTAGCGAACGAGGGGTGCCGGTGGCACGCCGAGAGTGAAGCGCGCGAGGCATGGATGCCGAGCTGGACTATGCTTCAGGGATGAATCGATAACAAAGATATCAGGCAGTGGCATAAACCCGAACAGCCCCGATGGGTTGGGTTTTCATCTGATGTAGCGCAGCGTGCTGCGCATAAACGAAAAAAGCCCACTCAAATGAGTGGGCTTTCTCGTGTAATGAGGAGTCTGGCGGTGTGCTACTCTCACATGGGGGTTCTAAGCGGTCGTCGCAGACGATGAGGAATGCCCAATGGCATTCCGGGAGCGCAGAACGGTCGAGCTCTGCGAGACCATGGAAACCCGGCTTAGCCGCGGATGACCGCGAGGTGGCTGTGGCCAGTTTTCTGGCCTTAGAAACAACAAAGCCCACTCAATGAGTGGGCTATGATGTTTCTTTGAATTGGGAGTCTGGCGGTGTGCTACTCTCACATGGGGAAACCCCACACTACCATCGCCGCTAATACGTTTCACTTCTGAGTTCGGAATGGGATCAGGTGGGACCGTATCGCTATGGCCGCCAGACAAAAACTGGTGGTTACCGATGTTTCATCGATAACGTACAATCTGGAAAAAACTGATATTCAATCAAAAGTGAGTAACACTACTCTATATGCTTAGCTTGTCACTACAACCTTCACAGCCTGCGGCCGCTTTGGGTTGTATGGTTAAGCCTTTCGGGCAATTAGTACAGGTTAGCTTAACGCCTTACAACGCTTCCACACCCTGCCTATCAACGTCGTCGTCTACAACAACCCTTCCAGACCTTAAAGGTCAGGGATGACTCATCTCTGGGCCGGCTTCCCGCTTAGATGCTTTCAGCGGTTATCCGTTCCGAACGTAGCTACCGGGCAATGCGATTGGCATCACAACCCGAACACCAGCGGTTTCGTCCACTCCGGTCCTCTCGTACTAGGAGCAGCTCCCATCAATCATCCAACGCCCACACCAGATAGGGACCGAACTGTCTCACGACGTTCTAAACCCAGCTCGCGTACCACTTTAAATGGCGAACAGCCATACCCTTGGGACCGACTTCAGCCCCAGGATGTGATGAGCCGACATCGAGGTGCCAAACACCGCCGTCGATATGAACTCTTGGGCGGTATCAGCCTGTTATCCCCGGAGTACCTTTTATCCGTTGAGCGATGGCCCTTCCATACAGAACCACCGGATCACTATGACCTACTTTCGTACCTGCTCGACGTGTCTGTCTCGCAGTTAAGCTAGCTTATGCCATTGCACTAACCTCACGATGTCCGACCGTGATTAGCTAACCTTCGTGCTCCTCCGTTACTATTTGGGAGGAGACCGCCCCAGTCAAACTACCCACCAGACACTGTCCTCATCCCCGATAAAGGGACTAAGTTAGAACATCAAACATACCAGGGTGGTATTTCAAGGTCGGCTCCGTATGAACTGGCGTCCATACTTCAAAGCCTCCCACCTATCCTACACAAGTAGGTTCAATGTTCAGTGCCAAGCTGTAGTAAAGGTTCACGGGGTCTTTCCGTCTAGGTGCGGGTACACAGCATCTTCACTGCGATTTCAATTTCACTGAGTCTCGGGTGGAGACAGCGTGGCCATGGTTACACCATTCGTGCAGGTCGGAACTTACCCGACAAGGAATTTCGCTACCTTAGGACCGTTATAGTTACGGCCGCCGTTTACCGGGGCTTCGATCAAGAACTTCGCTTACGCTAATCCCATCAATTAACCTTCCGGCACCGGGCAGGTGTCACACCCTATACGTCCTCTTTCGAGTTTGCAGAGTGCTGTGTTTTTAATAAACAGTCCCAGCCACCTGGTCACTGCGACCCCCAAAAGCTTACTGCGTAAAGCATTCACCTTCAGGGGCGTACCTTCTCCCGAAGTTACGGTACTATTTTGCCGAGTTCCTTCACCCGAGTTCTCTCAAGCGCCTTAGTATTCTCTACCTGACCACCTGTGTCGGTTTGGGGTACGGTTCATATAATCATAAGTTTAGAAGCTTTTCCTGGAAGCAGGGCATCAACAACTTCACTCCCTTGGGAGCTCGTCTCGTGTCTCGACCTTGAAGAACCGGATTTTCCTGATTCTTCAGCCTACTCACTTTCACCTGGACTACCAACGCCAGGCTTGCTTAGCCTTCTCCGTCCCTCCATCACTGATTATACAAGTACGGGAATATTAACCCGTTTCCCATCGACTACGCATTTCTGCCTCGCCTTAGGGGCCGACTTACCCTGCCCTGATTAGCATGGGACAGGAAACCTTGGTCTTCCGGCGTGCGGGTTTTTCACCCGCATTATCGTTACTCATGTCAGCATTCGCACTTGTGATATGTCCAGCAAACCTTACAGTTCACCTTCATCCACTTACACAACGCTCCCCTACCCAGCATGTAAACATGCTGCCGCAGCTTCGGTATATTGCTTAGCCCCGTTACATCTTCCGCGCAGGCCGACTCGACTAGTGAGCTATTACGCTTTCTTTAAAGGGTGGCTGCTTCTAAGCCAACCTCCTAGCTGTCTATGCCTTCCCACATCGTTTCCCACTTAGCAATATTTAGGGACCTTAGCTGGCGGTCTGGGTTGTTTCCCTCTCCACGACGGACGTTAGCACCCGCCGTGTGTCTCCCGGATAGTTCTCATTGGTATTCGGAGTTTGCAAAGGGTTGGTAAGTCGGGATGACCCCCTAGCCTTAACAGTGCTCTACCCCCAATGGAATTCGTCCGAGGCTCTACCTAAATAGATTTCGGGGAGAACCAGCTATCTCCCGGTTTGATTGGCCTTTCACCCCCAGCCACAAGTCATCCCCTGACTTTTCAACGTCAGTGGGTTCGGTCCTCCAGTTGATGTTACTCAACCTTCAACCTGCTCATGGCTAGATCACCGGGTTTCGGGTCTATACCTGGCAACTCAACGCGCAGTTAACACTCGCTTTCGCTACGGCTCCGTTATTTACTTAACCTCGCTACCAAATATAAGTCGCTGACCCATTATACAAAAGGTACGCAGTCACCACACGAAGTGGCTCCCACTGCTTGTACGTATACGGTTTCAGGTTCTATTTCACTCCCCTCACAGGGGTTCTTTTCGCCTTTCCCTCACGGTACTGGTTCACTATCGGTCAGTTAGGAGTATTTAGCCTTGGAGGATGGTCCCCCCATTTTCAGTCAAGATAACACGTGTCCCGACCTACTCGATTTCACACTTAATTCGTCTTCGTGTACGGGGCTGTCACCCGGTATCGCGCCACTTCCCAGAGGCTTCCACTAACTTATAAAATGCTTAAGGGCTGCTCCCCGTTCGCTCGCCGCTACTAGGGGAATCTCGGTTGATTTCTTTTCCTAAGGGTACTTAGATGTTTCAGTTCCCCTCGTTTGCCTCGTTACACTATGTATTCATGTAACGATACCTGTAAACAGGTGGGTTTCCCCATTCGGACATCTGTGGCTCAAATGCATTTTGTCGGCTCACCACAGCTTTTCGCAGACTTACACGTCCTTCATCGCCTCTAACTGCCAAGGCATCCACCGTATACGCTTTGTCACTTAACCATACAACCCAAAACAGCCTTTTGACTTCTGTTTTGTCGGTGACTTAACACCTGTTATATGATGACAAGCTAATCGTGAATATCCTTGTTATCAATCAAATCGATAACAAGTAATTCGAATCAGATAGAGTAGCTTTTGAAAGAACATCTTTCGATATTCTCAGTTACTCAATTTTGATTGATTACTAATATCAGCTTTCCAAATTGTTAAAGAACAAGATTTGCTCTGCGTCTTAAAAAAGACACATAACAAAACAATCTGTGTGAACACTACGCTAAGAATGTCAGTCGATTCTTTTGGTAAGGAGGTGATCCAACCGCAGGTTCCCCTACGGTTACCTTGTTACGACTTCACCCCAGTCATGAAACACAAAGTGGTAATCGTTCTCCCGAAGGTTAAACTAACTACTTCTTTTGCATCCCACTCCCATGGTGTGACGGGCGGTGTGTACAAGGCCCGGGAACGTATTCACCGCAGTATTCTGACCTGCGATTACTAGCGATTCCGACTTCACGGAGTCGAGTTGCAGACTCCGATCCGGACTACGATATTCTTTAAGGGGTCCGCTCCACATCGCTGTCTCGCTTCCCTCTGTAAATACCATTGTAGCACGTGTGTAGCCCTACACGTAAGGGCCATGATGACTTGACGTCGTCCCCACCTTCCTCCGGTTTGTCACCGGCAGTCTCCTTAGAGTGCCCAACTAAATGCTGGCAACTAAGGACAAGGGTTGCGCTCGTTGCGGGACTTAACCCAACATCTCACGACACGAGCTGACGACAGCCATGCAGCACCTGTGTCAGAGTTCCCGAAGGCACCAATCCATCTCTGGAAAGTTCTCTGCATGTCAAGTGTAGGTAAGGTTCTTCGCGTTGCATCGAATTAAACCACATGCTCCACCGCTTGTGCGGGCCCCCGTCAATTCATTTGAGTTTTAACCTTGCGGCCGTACTCCCCAGGCGGTCTACTTATCGCGTTAGCTTCGCTACTCACAACTTAAAGTCGCAAACAGCTAGTAGACAGCGTTTACGGTGTGGACTACCAGGGTATCTAATCCTGTTCGCTACCCACACTTTCGCACATGAGCGTCAGTCTTTGGCCAGGGAGTCGCCTTCGCCACTGATGTTCCTCCAGATATCTACGCATTTCACCGCTACACCTGGAATTCCACTCCCCTCTCCAAGACTCTAGTCTGCCAGTTCTAAATGACCGTCCCAGGTTGAGCCCGGGGCTTTCACATCTAGCTTAACAAACCGCCTGCGTGCGCTTTACGCCCAGTAATTCCGATTAACGCTTGCACCCTCCGTATTACCGCGGCTGCTGGCACGGAGTTAGCCGGTGCTTCTTCTGTGGGTAACGTCAATCTAAGCAGGTATTAACTACTTAGCCTTCCTCCCCACTGAAAGTGCTTTACAACCCGAAGGCCTTCTTCACACACGCGGCATGGCTGGATCAGGGTTGCCCCCATTGTCCAATATTCCCCACTGCTGCCTCCCGTAGGAGTCTGGGCCGTGTCTCAGTCCCAGTGTGGCTGATCTTCCTCTCAGAACAGCTAGAGATCGTTGCCTTGGTAAGCCTTTACCTTACCAACTAGCTAATCTCACTTGGGCCTCTCTAAGCGCGGGAGCCTAAGCCCCCTTTGGTTCCGAAGAACATTATGCGGTATTAGCCACCGTTTCCAGTGGTTATCCCCCTCGCCAAGGCAAGTTCCCAAGCATTACTCACCCGTCCGCCGCTCGTCAGCGATGTGCAAGCACATCCTGTTACCGCTCGACTTGCATGTGTTAGGCCTGCCGCCAGCGTTCAATCTGAGCCATGATCAAACTCTTCAATTAAAATCGAAAAACTATATATGAATCGTCGGTTGACACTCTTAACGAGTGCCCACACAGATTGTCTTGTTATACATTGTTAAAGAACATTGGCGCTGCCTGTCTCAGGCTTCGCCTGCTTCGTTTCTCCCCGAAGCGGGATGCGCATTCTACGCTTTTTGTTGTCAGCGTCAACACTTTTTTGAAATTAATTTCTACAAAATGTTGGGCTTTCACTTAATGGCAAAAAAGGGCCATCCTTTCGGATAGCCCTTCTCTGTCAAATAGGAGTCTGGCGGTGTGCTACTCTCACATGGGGAAACCCCACACTACCATCGCCGCTAATACGTTTCACTTCTGAGTTCGGAATGGGATCAGGTGGGACCGTATCGCTATGGCCGCCAGACAAAAACTGTCGTGCAGAATTAACGAAGCAAGTGGCTGCGCGTAGCGCAACTGATTACTGAGTTAACGTCTGCGCAAGGAGGACTTAATCAACGTATTGTTGTGGGTCAAGTCAGCCCTGCTGCAATCTGGAAAAAACTGATATTCAATCAAAACTGAGTAACACTACTCTATATGTTTAGCTTGTCACTACAACCTTCACAGCCTGTGGCCGCTTTGGGTTGTATGGTTAAGCCTTTCGGGCAATTAGTACAGGTTAGCTTAACGCCTTACAACGCTTCCACACCCTGCCTATCAACGTCGTCGTCTACAACAACCCTTCCAGACCTTAAAGGTCAGGGATGACTCATCTCTGGGCCGGCTTCCCGCTTAGATGCTTTCAGCGGTTATCCGTTCCGAACGTAGCTACCGGGCAATGCGATTGGCATCACAACCCGAACACCAGCGGTTCGTCCACTCCGGTCCTCTCGTACTAGGAGCAGCTCCCATCAATCATCCAACGCCCACACCAGATAGGGACCGAACTGTCTCACGACGTTCTAAACCCAGCTCGCGTACCACTTTAAATGGCGAACAGCCATACCCTTGGGACCGACTT